>CAYJXL010000022.1:0-16754 GCA_964374125.1 Candidatus Woesearchaeota archaeon
ATAACCTCTATTCGACGTCAAACCTCGATTCTTGAAAACTCATCCATCAATTTTGTATACCTTCCGAAGAGTTGTAACATAGTTCTACTTTCTTTTTCATCCTTCTCGTAAACCTTCCTTTAGCACAGTAACCATTAAATAATCAAACGCTTGCCTTTTTTTTATGCAGAAAGACGTTGTTTTGAAGTTCGCTTTACAGAACGCCCTTAAATACGGGAAGGCTGACCCGAAGATCGTCATCAACAAGGTTTTTTCTGAACGGAAATCAATAACAGACAAGAAAGCGCTTCTGCAAGAGATTCAGGCTGTCATAAAGGACGTCAACTCCTGGAGTGCAGAACAGCAACGATCAAGACTACAAAAGCTAGCGCCTGAACTCTTGGAGAAAAAGCCCGTGGAGAAACAGGACCTTAAGGAATTGAAGAATGCCACGCATGGAAAGATCAAGACAAGGCTAGCGCCTGAACCTTCGAAATACATGCATATCGGCCATGCGCTGGTGTTTGCCATCAACTATCTGTATGCGGAGAAATATCATGGGACGTGTGTACTACGATTGGAAGACACGAACCCTGAGAAATCGGCGCAGGAGTATGTTGATGCTGCCTATCAGGATCTTGACTGGCTAGGACTCAAGTACCATGAAAAGATCGTTTGTTCTGATCGCTTGGAAATGTACTATGGATATGCGGAGCAACTGATCAATGACAGGAAGGCGTTCACGTGCTTCTGCGACCGCAATACGGTGAAAACGTTGCGGATGGAGAAAGAACGCTGCGCTTGCGCGAAAAAGACGCCTTTGGTTATTCTGGAGGAATGGAAGAGGATGCTCGCTGGCAAGTACACGCCTGGAACGTGCAACGTACGGCTTGTTGGCGACATGACTTCGGACAATGGCGTGCTGCGCGATCCTGTCATCATGAGAATCTCACATGCCAATCACTATCGTCATGGCACGAAGTACTGTGTGTGGCCTTTGTATGATTTTGAAAATGCGATTGAAGATTCAGCTGAAGGCATTACTCATGTGATTCGGAGCAAGGAGTTTGAGCTGCGACTGCCATTGCACAACCTGATCAAAGACTACCTGAACTTGAAGAAACAGGAGGTTATTGAGATTGGACGATTTAATGTCATTGGCGCAACGACGAAAGGACGCGAGATTCGAAAGCTCATTGAAACGAAGCAGGTTTTTGGATGGGATGATCCGCGATTGGTGACCATTCGAGCTCTACGAAGGAGAGGGTTTGTGCCTGAAACGTTCCTGATGCTGGCGCGGCAAATTGGATTATCAAAATCTGAAACGAACATCGACTGGCAGCTGCTCGCGGCATGCAACCGCAAGGTTCTTGATTCAAAAACGAAAAGATACTTCTTTGTGGAACATCCCAGGAAGATAACCATCAAGAATGCGCCAGCTGTGAATGCTGCCGTGCCTTTTCATCCAGACAACACTGCAATGGGCGAACGTTCATTTCGAACTGGGGCAAATTTTTATGTTGCGGACGATCTCAAGAAGAACAAGAACTACCGCTTGATGCATCTTTTTAACTTTAAGAACACCACGTTTGTTTCCAAGGAGCTTGACCAGAAGCTTGAAGCTCAGCTGATTCACTGGCTGCCTGCAAACAATGACCTTGTTCACGTTGATGTTCTGATGCCTGACGGAACATGGACAAAGGGTTTGGGAGAACTGTCCCTTCGGGAATTACGTGCGGGGACTATTGTGCAGTTTCCCAGGTTTGGGTTCTGCCGCCTTGATCATCAGGAGAAGGAAACGCTCGTGTTCTGGTTTGCGCACCGATAACAACAAGGTTTTTAAACCGCCCGCTTTGATGTTATTATCATTTTATAGTACTCGGAGGCTAAAATGGCTGAAACTAAGGAAACATCGAAGGTTTATGAAGCTATTGAGTTAGCACGAAAGACTGGCAAGATCAAAAAGGGGACCAATGAGGTGACGAAATCGATCGAGCGAGGGGTTGCGAAGATTGTCTTTGTTGCCCAGGATGTCAATCCGCCAGAAGTGACCATGCACTTGGAACCTCTGTGCAAGGACAAGAACACGCCGCTCGTCAAGGTTTCCAGCAGGGAAGAATTAGGCGCGGCTGCTGGCTTGAATGTGCCTACTGTCTGCGTGGCCATCGTTGAAGAAGGCGAGTCAAAGGACATTATCAAAGACATTCTCAAGAAATAACACAATGGAAGCACAACAAGAGCAGAAAGTCCAGCCAAAGCCGCAGCAAGCGCAACCGGAGCAGAAACCCAAGGCTGGTGTCGTGTTTTCTTCAGCAGTTCCCGCGATTGTCGAGGACGTGATCGGGCGCACAGGGACAAGGGGTGGCATCATTCAGGTTCGCGCAAAAGTGCTTGAGGGACCTGACAAGAACAAGATCTTGCGAAGAAACGTGAAGGGCCCTATCCGTGAGAAAGACATTATCATGCTGCGCGAGACAGAAATCGAGGCGCGAAGCCTGATGCAAGGAAAACGAGGGAAGCGATAAATGGTCAAGTGCAGCTTTTGCGGGGAACTCATTGCGCTCGGCACTGACCGCATGCACATACAGATCGATGGACGGATTTTTCATTTCTGTGGCAGCAAGTGCAGGAAGAACATGCTGCAACTGCAGCGCAAGCCGACGAAAACCAAGTGGTCGCAGTACTATAAACCATGATCGAACAGACCCTGATATTAATTAAGCACGATGGCGTCTCCCGAGGCCTGATTGGGGAGATCATCAAGCGCTTTGAAACATTGGGATTGAAGATCGCTGCGCTCAAGATGTTCTGGGCTGATGAGAAACTTGCGGAACATCATTACCAAGCATCGAAGGAATGGGTGAAAAGCGTGGCTGAAAAGACACGAAAGGGCTTTGCTGAAAGAGGCATTACGTTAAAAGAAACAGACGAGCAGATTGCGGCGCGCATTCGCCGCTGGAACAAGAAGTTCTTGCGCGAGGGTCCAGTGGTGGCAGTGGTGCTCGAGGGGCCGCATGCGGTTGAACTGAGCAGGAAGCTTGTAGGGCATACAGAACCGCGACAAGCGCTGCCGGGGACGATCAGGGGTGACTTGACGTATGAGTCGTATCAGCTTGGCAATCACAAGCAACGACCGATTCGCAACCTCGTGCACGCGTCAAGTTCACCAGAAGAAGCTGTTAGGGAGATCGGCTTGTGGTTTAGGAAACAGGAGATTTATTCCTATACTCTGCCGCATGAAAAGCACATCTTATGACACGAAAAAAGAGCGTGAGCATTGACATTGTTTACTCGCGAGAGCTGAACAATTTCATCAAGGGCTTGAATACGAATATTCGGAAGAACTTCAGAATGGCCCGCAAGCAGGTGCGCGTGCTGCGCAAATATTTCCTGACATACGAGGAACCATACAGCGAGATCAGCCAAAACTTCAAGGCGTTGTTCATTAAGGTGAAACTGCCAAACACAAGCAAGAAGGACATTGTATTGCGCATTCTTGGCAACAGGGTGGAGATCGAGGGAATCTCGCAGCATACAGAAGGCCTGAAGGGGTTCCATAGAAAGATAGATTTGCCTGCGAATGTCAGAACTGACCGAGCGCGGGCGGTCTTTAAGAACGAGATCTTGAAGATCAAGCTTCCGCTTGGGAAGAATACTTCGCAACCAGCGTAATGTTATCCAAGTCTTTTTCTTTCAGCATCTGCTCGCAGCTTCTGCAGAGATAGGAATGAGTCTTCGCGCTTTTCTGGATGATTGTCCAACAGTACATGCATTTCCTATTCTTCATTGTTCATAAAAAGCAACGATCCTGTTGTTTCTCATTGCTTCCTCAATCGCTTCCTCTTCAGTGCGGCGAATGGTGCGTTCGGTGTTTGAATCGCTCTCGACACTAATTGTAACCTTGGCCATGCAGCCTCCTGCGTGCAGGTTTAATCCTCACCGATATACCCGCGCATAAATGCTTCTTCAGCAGTCGATATCTCGTCGTCTTCCAGTAATATCTCTATTTCTTCTTCGGTGTAAAAGTCTTCCTGGAGACTCTCGATCTTTTCACCTTCGTCGTGCTTTCGTTTCATTAATGGTCACCCCCGAAACTCTTCCACGTTTCTTGAAGGAATTTCCGAGATTATATAAAACTGTGTTGTATCTTAGGCGACGACAGACTTGATCCTATTTGTTGATATTTCACTTACTGCATGATAAACAGCTTTTTAGTTCGAGAGTTTTTGTCGTTGCGAATGGCACAACATTTATAAATCACCGCAGCATTGCATGGGATATGGATGAGGGGGCCTTAGTTACTGTTGGCTTTAGCAAGAATGAAGCGAAGGTCTATCTGACGCTCCTGCGCCTTGGATCCTCGACTGCAGGGACAATTGCAAGCAAGTGTGATGTTCATCGGACGAATGTCTATGATGCGCTGGATAGGCTGATCGAGAAAGGACTGGTAACCTACATCTACAAGGGAAATAAGAAGTTTTTTGAGAGCGTTGATCCTGTCCGCATCAAAGAGTTTCTCCGTGAGCGATTGACGAACTTTGAAGAGTTTCTGCCGCAGCTTCAACTTGACCATAGGCTCTCAAAGACCAAGGATCGTGTGCGGATCTATGAGGGACTTGCGGGCATTAGGGCCATTAGTGATGATATACTGCGTGAAGGCAAGAATGCCGTCACTTTTGGCGTTCCCAAAGACGTCCCAGAGCGAATGAAAACAATTCTGCCGCAATTTCATAAAAGACGCATCGCACAAAAGATACGGATGCGTCATCTGTACGATGCAAATGCGCAGGAACGCATCCAGTACCTAAACACTTTGCCATACACTGAGGCTCTTTATTTAACACAGGATATTGATGAAAGCCCTGCAACGACGACTGTCTATGGAAATAAAGTCGCTTTTTTTATTTGGTCGACACCGCATCTCAGCATCCTTATCGAAAGTGAGCGTATGGCTGACCGCTATCGCAACTTTTTTGAGATGCTCTGGGGATTTGCAAAAAGGCAAAGCAGTTCAGCAGCTAAGCACTAAGCTCATAGAACTCGAGGACCTTCCTAAAACTTGGGTCTTCTGCGATACGGGCGCGAGCATCCTTTATCATAATGTTTCTCATGTTCGCCAGTATCTGCGTTAGCTTTCGCCTTTCTTCTCCCTGCATCTTAACGTTCAATGCTTCCCCATCAGGATATGGCAATCCTTGCCGTCTCTTAATAGGAACGTCGAATACAACGCCCTTCGGGAACTGCGTTCTCCAGTACTCCTTCATCGACATTGTACGGTTTTGGATCGTCGTTCCGCCCCGCATAAAGATTTCGTAGTCGGTTGGCTGGAAATGAATTGCCGCATACGATTTCTCGTTCGCGGTGATCGAACGTATAAGCTCGAGGACATGCACGGCGGTCTCAGTTGCGGCATGACCGTTTGCCTGCAATACTTTCTCGACGCTGTCGCGGACGGCATCGACGAGCGTCTGCTTGGTTATTTCCTCTTTGTTCAACCATTGTCGCGCCAAATCAAGCCTCACGTTATTCATTTGTGCCTTGAGGATGTCAGTATGTAAGTGATGGACTCCGATCATATCGAGTGTGATATCATAGACTTGCGTGTGGAAAACTGCTTTAGATAGGTCTTCGCCCCATTTTGCAAGCAGCTTCCAAACACGATAATAGTCATTCAACACAAATCCTTCAACGTTGCGTCTCATGCCATTCTCATTCTCTCTTAAAAAGAGTCTTCCAAGCATCACGAGTGATTCTACAGGGTTTGTGGCATGGATGATGGTAGCATATGGGGACATAGCACTGTATATTTCTTTTGTCGCGACTGCTTTGCTTGGGTATGTATCGTGAATTGAAGCAGAGCGAGAGAGCGAGCGAGCGGTTCGCATATGTTTTATTTCCCTATCAAGACTGCCGTAACTCATGACCACGAAACCAGCATTCGCTGCAATTGCCTGCAGATCATCAGCTATATGGACTGAAATATTTGTATTACCACGGCTGGCAATCGTTTCTGCGACCCGTTTCGCTTGTTTCATATATTCACGTCTGGTGCCGTGATTATACAAGATCAGCTTAACAGGCTCATATTGCACTGGTGAAACAGGACTGTCTTTTTTTCCAGACTTAGAAAGCCCTAAACCGTTCGCTTTTGCAGCTATCTCATATGCAGTTTGTTGACCGATGCGACCAACGCCAATGATCCCTACAGTACTATTAACCCTCGGCAGGCGATGGATGCACCGCTCTGAGTCTTTTCCAAGGTCTGTATAGAAACGAGCGTTACTGTTGCCACGTTCACTTGGTGGTGGCTTTGTTCTGTAGCCTGCTATTGGCACTTGCTGGCCAATACTTATCACGTTTCCGACCTCCGCTTCATCATCAAGAGTCATAATGACAGGAATATTACGACGGTTAAGATCATCAAGCTCGCGCACGGGGTCTTTTAACCATGGCATACTGTAGTTGAGGACCACGAACGAGGTTCCACTGCGGTTGACCTCATCACCATAACAGCTGTAAGCGTCAGTTGTGACAACTTTAAAGTACTTGTTTCCCAACGTTCTCGCAATAGCCTCCCCAGTATTTCGTTGTACTACTGGATCTGGGTCAACGACAACAATGGTGTGCACAAGATCTTCTAGACCTGTCATTTTGCTTCCAACCCCCCTCGCAAGGTTCCTGCGCCTTCCTTATAAAGGTTCTTGTCACTCAACACCTTGGTATACCTCCCTGCCTACCAGGTGAATCAAGTACCCCATGCACTTCAGCTTCTCGGTAACGATGGGCACGAAGCTTTTCTGCTGGTTCTTGATCAGGAACGTGTCACACTCTGCCCTGATCTTGCGGTCTTCTGACGCGAGCTGCAATGCAGTTGTTGAGTCATTCGCATAGAACGTTTCCAGCGTATTTTGGTAGAGATTTTCGACTTTATCGAGGATTTTGAGAAACGTGTCTTGCTCGTCCTTCGTCAGATCCACCTTTCTCAGGTAACGGCTGATCCTTTTTGCCTCATCCGCGATTTTTTCCATTGCGTCTGCGACGATCAAGTAGCGGTAGAAATCGAATGGAGCCAAGTTCGTGTCCTGGATAAGGTGCGGCTTCTTTAATGCGTAGCGGCTGACACGGACGACGAGACTGACCAGACGGTTGACGTCGTCGTCGCGCACGAGCAGGCTCTCGTACGCGTCATTTTCGAACATTCCCTTTGCATCTGTTAACATGCTGCGCACGATTATGTCTATTTTCCGCAACGTGCTGGGAATTGATATCTTCTTCATGTTGAGAAAGTCCTTTGCTTCAATGTGGTTGTTTGTTTGCTCAATCACTTCGAGCGCCATCAGGTTGCTGAGGCATTTGCGAACATCGCGAACCTTTTTGTCAAGGTGCTTGCCCTCAATACGGATGACGTGGCAGTTGTTGACATAGGCTGCATTGATTTCCCGCTTGATATCAGGCAATTCTTTTCCATCGGTTGATATCATGATTTCACGCAGTTTTACCCGCTGATTGCCATCGACGTGCGGCGTCAGAACAAGCTCGTTGTCGCCGTTCTCGTTGAAGTAGACTGTGTCGCCTTTCTTGATGTTATTCCTCTCGATCCATGTCTTTGGAACAGAAACGACAAAGGAATTGTTACCAAACTTGATGATCTTTCGTACGTTCATGCAGCAACCCCCCCTTTTGTGCTGTGCTATATGCTTCTTGTGGTTTGGGATATACTGCTATATATATAAGCTTTTTTATTGTGAATTGTATATACGGCGTTGGTCATGAATACTTCACCAACGTGGAGATGTCGGTCGCGTGCACCCTGATTTTTTCGCGGCCCTTAAGGCATTCAAGCTCTATAAGGAAGGCATAGCCTGCAATGCTGCCTCCTAAACCATGGACGAGATTGCCTGCGGCTCGAGCAGTCCCGCCGGTTGCTAAGACATCGTCGAATATGAGGACGTTATCATTCTCGGTTATGGCGTCGGTGTGGACCTCGAATGCGTCTTTTCCGTATTCGAGCTCAAATTCTTCCCTTATTGTTGTCCAGGGAAGCTTGCCTGGCTTGGGGAAGTCTGGAATGTTCCTGATTCGCGCCTTGATCTCCTGTTCGAGCGCTTCGAGGTGCATGGTTGCAGGTGGTTGCTTCGCCTTAAAGATTTTGTTGGATTCAACTTTTTGATAAAACCTGCCTGGTCCTATTTCTTGCGCAATCCTGCGCCGCAAGCCTCTTAAATATCCATATCTTCGGCGATTTATGGAGTACGAGCGGTCTGCAGGCGTGATCGTGTTTCGCAATAAAGACAGCGATGTTCTCTACCTCGTTCTTCAGTATGGTTCTGGGCATTGGGATTTCGCGAAAGGAAACATCGAACAAAATGAACAGGCACGAGAGACTGCAATCCGCGAAGCTCGCGAGGAAACAGGACTTTCAGACACGGCGCTTGTTGAGGGATTCGAGGAACGCGAGGCATATTTCTACCGGAATCATGGCGTGTTGATCCGGAAAGAAGTCGTCTACTTTCTTGGGCGTACAGAATCTGAAGCGGTGACGTTGAGCTTTGAGCACAAGGACTTTCGATGGGCCCCTTTTGTTGAAGCACTCGCGCTCGTGACTCACAAGAACACGAAGGAACTCCTGCAGAAGGCGCATGCATTTCTTCGTGGCGGAAGCGCTGCATTCCAAAAAAAGATTGGTGACTACCATGAATAAAGTTCGCATGGATTTTTGCGCGGACGTTGTGGAGCAACTCCAGGGCAAGAAACTTGCACGGCCTGTTTATGTTATTCAGGAGCATGCGACGAAGCGGGGGACGCATTATGACCTGAGGCTGGAGATGAATGGCGCTCTCGAGAGCTGGGCGATTCCAAAGAACCCGCTATTGGGCGAGAAAAAGAAGCTCCTTGCGATTTTCACGGCACCGCATGCGATAGAATACGCGCTCTTTCATGGCGCTATTCCCGAAGGAAGCCCTGGCGCCGGCACGGTCAAGATATTTGATCGCGGAACGTACACGCTAAAAGAAAAAACAAAGGACAAGATTATTTTCGATATTAACGGAAAAAGGCTGAAAGGCGGCTATTGCCTGATCAACTTCAAAAAAGACGGCAAGAACTGGCTGTTTTTCCGACGTTCTTAGCGAAAACGCCAAAGCCAGCAAACATTTAAAAGGCCTTTATATGCTGGAGTATATATGATACGCCAACCTATCGTCATCTTAGTCGGACACATTGATCATGGAAAATCGAGCATCCTCGAAAAGATTAAAGGGATCTCTATCACAAAGGGGGAGGCTGGCGGGATTACGCAGTGCATCAAGTGCTACACGGTGCCGTCAGGGACGATCAAGAAGGTGTGCGGGAACTTGCTGACAGCGCTCAAGCTCAACGTCAGCATTCCCGGCTTGTTGTTTTTGGACAGCCCCGGGCATGCTGCTTTCAACAACATGCGGAAGCGCGGGGGGAACCTTGCAGACATTGCGATTTTGGTGATTGATGTCGCGCAGGGCATTCAGGAGCAAACGAAAGAATGCATTGCGATTTTGAAGGAATACAAGACGCCGTTCGTGATTGCATTGAACAAGATCGACATTCTCTCAGGCTGGAGATCAGATGCTAGCGCCCAGTTTTTGAGGAGCATCAAGGCACAATCTAGCGCTGTCCAAGAGCTGCTGGATCGAAAACTGTACGAGCTGGTTGGCAAGCTTGGGACGTTAGGATTCAATGCCGAGCGGTTCGACCGGGTTGAAGACTACACGAAACAGGTTGCTGTTATCCCCTTAAGCGCAAAGACTGGCGAGGGTATACCTGAATTGCTGATGGTCATCACTGGACTAGCGCAGCGATACTTGGAGAAGGAACTTGAGATTGAAGCTGCTGGACCTGGAAAGGCGACGGTGCTTGAGGTGAATGAAATCAAGGGCACCGGGCTGACGTTGGATGTCATTCTTTTTGATGGCGCGCTGAAAGTGAATGATCGGGTGGTGATTGGCACACTGGATGAACCGATCGTGACGAAAGTGCGAGCGCTCTTTGAAGCTGAGGGAAAGAAACTGAAACCAGTGAAAGAAGTCCCTGCGGCTGCGGGCGTCAAGCTGGTTGCGCCCAACATCGAAGGCGTCATTGGCGGCATGCCCCTCGTTGTTGCGAACGACGACGTTGAAAGAGCGCGTCGCGCGGTGATGGCCGAGGTCAGGGACGTGTTGATCATGATGGACAATGAGGGCGTGACTGTCAAGGCTGACACGCTGGGAAGCTTGGAGGCGTTAATGCACTTGTTGCGAAATGCCGGTGTGAAGATCAAGCGAGCGTCAATTGGCGACGTGAACAAAAAAGATCTTGCGGATGCATTGACAGAGAAAAATCCAGTTTATCGTGCGGTTCTGGGATTCAATGTCAAAGCGACGAATGGAGAGGGCGTCAAAGTCATTGCGCATCCTGTTATTTACAAGATACTTGAAGATTACCAGGAATGGCAACAGCACCTTCAGAAAGTCCTTGAGCAAGAGAGCTTAGAGAACGTGACGTACCCATGCAAGCTGAAGATCTTGCGAGGATGCATCTTTCGGCAGAGCAGCCCTGCTGTTGTCGGGGTACACGTGCTTGCAGGCAAACTTAAGACGGAGATCAAGCTGATGCGCCAGGATGGGATGAACATCAGCCACGTCAAAAGCATCCAAGAGGAAGGCAAGAGCATCTCTGAAGCTGCCCAGGGAAAGGAAGTTGCAATCTCGATTCCAAACATCATTGTTGGACGACACATCAAGGAAGATGATGTGTTGTATAGCGACCTGACGAGCGGCGAATTTGTGAAGCTGAAGCAGATGAAGAAGATCTTGAAAGACGATGAGATCGACGTGCTGAAGGAGATTGCCGCTATCAAGCGGAAGAGCAATCCAGTATGGGGTGTATAATTCCTGCACTTCGCGAGCTAAAATTTTTTGTAGAATAGGTTTAAGGTTGCAAAGTTATTGGCATTGCTGGAGAGATTGTTGCGATTTCACCTGCTTGTGTATCTATCGTGACAAAGCCGAAATACAGTGTTAAACCTGATGGAGCGAAAGAAGGAATATTCCACGTTACAGTTGCTGTCCCTATGTTACTGAACGCGCCTTGTGAATTCATCAGCCCCATCAAACTTGGCGAGAGGAGCGACAGGAGAAGGATGCCGTCTGGGTTTAGAGGAATCACTCGGCCATCGCTCAGTCGGATGCCTGGACTCGTGCCCAAAGAAGCGACAAGCAGGTAGGGCATACTCGGAGATTCAGGATCTGAGAGTCTTATCGTTACGGTGCCACCAGGATTTGGAACACCTTGGATGACGATGGGTGTGAATGAGCGTTTGTAATAGATCTCTGGATTGCCGTCTCTATATTCTTGCCAGACGACATGGGCATTGTTAAATGCATCAACTGTTATTGAAGATGCAAGGGAGGGGGCAGGATCAAGTGTTAATCTTGCATTTGGTACTATAATAGAACCATTTTTTATCTTGGTATAATAAATCTCACTATTTCCTGACGGTCCATCTGTTCGGAAGGTTAAATGAATATTTTCTTCATTATCTATAGATATATCTGCGGGGGAAAAAGTAGGAGCTCCTGATGAAGAAACAAAAGATAAGGATGAAATCAGAGATCCATTATTATCAAATCTTCGATAATTTCCTTCGGAACCATACACCTGATATATGTGGGTAAGATGTAAATTGCCATTATTACCTATTACAATAGAAGGATTGTAATGGAGAGCGCCATATCCGCCTTCAGGTACAATATCAAAAATAGGAGTTAGAGTACCTCCGTTATTATTTAGTTTTGTATATGAAATTTTACTACCATAATTTCCATTTGGTTGTACGAATACCACATGAAGATTATTATTCTGGTCAACAATAATAGATGGTTGCCAAGATTGAGATGAGAGTAGAATATTTGCTGTTACATTAACACCAAACTGATTTAATTTTTTATAGAAAATGTTATTATTACTATCCCATACAATATGAATATTATTATTTGAATCAATTGTTAAATCGTAATTATTAGATGAAGTCAGTGAAATAGGAATATCGGGTGAAATAGCTAACCCATTATTATTCAGCTTCTTGTAATAAACATTACTTCCATCCAACCACACAACATGTAAATTACTATTAAAATCAACTGCAACCTTGGGGTTTTCTGATGATGAAGGGTTGAACGTCAATCGTATGTCGGATGTCAAATTAACACCCAGGTTGTTTAGCTTTTTGTAATAAACCTCCCAGTTACCGTTCCTTAAATCTTGCCAGACAATATGGATGTTGCCGTTCGAGTCTGAGGCAGTTGCAGGAGCCTGCGAGTACACGCCGTCGTCAAATGTCACTCTTTTCTCATAGACCCAATTCGCTGGATTTGCTGCGACTGACGCTGCCACCCTGGCGTCGACTCTCGGAAATGTCAATGAAGTAGCCTGATCAAAGACGGGCTTGCCAGTCCTTTTCAAAATCTTCTCAACTTGGAGCGGTTGCAGCGCAGGATTTACCTGAAAAAGCAGCGCGGCAATGCCGGCAACATGAGGGGCAGCCATTGATGTTCCACTTTTGTTCTCAAAGTTGCCTCGGATTCCAGTAGAGGTAATAATTGATCCAGGAGCGAGCAGGTCAAGGTTCGAGGCGCGGTTTGTGAAGCATACAATATTGTCCGCACCAGTTATTGGATCTGTGCATGGAACATTTGGCCAGGTTTGCGGACCGACATCTGCGTCGTATACTGCGCCAACTGAAGTAACCCCTGGAGCGCATGCAGGATAGGAAATTCCGTTAACATAGCCGTCATTGCCTGAAGCAGCGTCCACGAAGATGCCTGCATTACGCGCATTTTCAATTGCAGGGTTATAGGTTGCCGGGCAATCGGAGCTTGTGTACTGTCCGCCGTCCCCAAGGCTCATAGTAATAACCTTGACATTAAACGGGCTTGCATAATTCACGCAGAAATCAATGCCGGCCGCTACTGCTGAGCTGGTTGCCTGCCTGTTATTGTTGAATACCTTAAGCGCGGCAAGATTCGCATTCTGAGCCATGCCTCTAAAAGAATTGTGTGCGGATGCGACAATGCCTGCGACGTGTGTTCCATGTCCATCTTCGTCCATGGGGTCAGGATCCGGCGCCCCTGTGCATCCCTCTCCGTTGCAGAAGTCATAGCCCATGACGACCTTGCATCCTGGCCCAAAACAGCCGCCAAGATCTGTATGCGTGTAATTGATTCCTGTATCTACAACACAGACGGTCACGCCGTTACCGGCAACGCCAAGACTTTCAACATCATTCGCCTTTACCAATGGCCTGCTCTCGGTCAGATAAAGTTCAACTGGCCTATCCACAGAGATATGATCAACATTCTGATCTGCCAATAATTTTTCAAATCCTGATCTGGCAACCATTCCGGCAACGCCGTTAGTGGCGATGTAGCGGAACTTCAGGTTGAATTCGCCTTCTGCCAGTTTTTCGAGGACTTCGTCTTGGATATTTCTGATCTCTGCCCGTTTCTTGTCAATATCCTCTTGGTAGCGCGGCGAGGTAAATTCATTATCTTTCAACCAGACAATGACTGCCGCACTGGAATCCTGGTTTGCTTCGAAGAATTCGCTGATCTCATCAACATCACCTGTCGGTGCAGCTGCAGCAATGACTACGTTTAGGAATATGCACGCCAAAAGCGCTAGCCAAACAGCCTTAATTTTTTATCCACCCCATCTTCTTTTTGTATCTTTAAAGTATTTAAGTGTTGCGAAAACGTGTACGTATTTAGCTCACTGAAAAATAGAAAACGATGTAGGGAAACCCTTAAAAACCATCTGTCTAATAACCTACGCATGGCAGACATTACGTGCGTTATCAACGACATGAAGGCTGGAAAGAGCTATCAGAAAGCACTCGATGACACTCCTTTCCTTGGCAAGAAGATCGGGGAAAAGATTGCAGGTTCTCACGCCGGGCTGCCGGGGTATGAGCTGCAGATCACTGGCGGATCGGACAAGTCTGGGTTTCCGATGAAGCAGGAGATTGAAGGCGTTGGCAGAAAGAAAATGCTGCTCAAGAAAGGCGATGTTGGATCGCGTATTCGCGATAAAGGGCTGATCTTGCGAAAGACGATTGTTGGCAACACTGTCGGAGCGCATACTGCACAGGTGAACCTGAAGATTCTGACATACGGCTCGAAACCAGCTGGAGAGCTTCTTGGCGTTCAGCCAAAGGAGCAGAAGGCAGAAGCTCCTGTTGCGAAATAAACCCCCTTTTAGCGGTGGGTTTATAAAGCGCCTCTTTCTTTTTTGTGCGTATGCTAAGAAAAGCCAAAGAAACAGCGAACGCTGCAACAAAACAAACAAAATCTGAAAAAGCCGACGTTGGGGATCAACAGCCTCTCGTAAACATCGAGCTTGTTGGTCACATTGACAACGGGAAGACTACCTTAACCGAGGCTCTTACTGGCAAATGGGTGGCTGTGCATTCTGAGGAGATCAAACGCGGTATTACGATTCGGTTAGGCTATGCAGACGCGATATTCTATCGGTGTGACAAATGCAAGCCACCACAATACACGACACAGAAACAGTGTGATGTTTGCAAGTCACCTGCGACGCTTATTCGGAAGGTCTCCTTTATCGATGCGCCGGGACATGAGTCCTTGATGGCAACTATGCTTGCTGGAGCGGCAATTATTGACGGAGCGATATTGTTAGTAGCGGCAAACGAAGAATGCCCACAACCGCAAACAAAGGAGCACTTGATGGCGCTGCAGATCATTGGCCAGAAGAACATCGTGATTGTGCAGAACAAGATTGATATTGTGACAAGGGAGCAAGCATTGCGGAACTACCAGCAGATCAAGGAATTTGTTAAGGGAACGATTGCTGAGCACGCACCAATTATTCCTGTTTCAGCTTTGCACAAGATCAATATCAGCTACCTCATTCAAGCACTCGAGAACGTAGTAAAGACGCCGCAGCGAGACGCAACACTGGACCCGCTGATGCTCGCGGCACGAAGCTTTGACGTCAACAAGCCAGGAACGGAAATTGTTGACCTGCATGGAGGCGTTCTTGGCGGCGCATTGCGGCAGGGTGTTCTGCGTGTTGGAAATACTATCGAGATACGACCAGGAATGGCTGTTGAACGCGAGGGGAAAAGGCTCTATCAGCCGGTTATTACAGAGATTGTTGACCTGAAAACTGGGGGCTTATCAGTAAAAGAAGTGTATCCCGGCGGTTCCATTGGGGTGCTGACGAAACTGGATCCCTTCTATGTCAAGTCTGACTCGCTTGCCGGCAACGTCGTTGGGTTGAAAGACAAAGTGCCGCCTGTCTGGTATGAGCTTGAGTTGAAACCCCTGCTGCTGGAACGACTGGTTGGAACGAAGGAGGAGCTGAAGATTGAGCCGATCAAGAAACTTGAACCGTTGATGCTGAACGTGAATTCTGCTGCCACGGTTGGGGTTGTGACGGAATTGAAGAAGGATGTAGTGCATGTGAAATTGAAGATTCCGGTATGCTGCCACAAAGAAGATCGGTTTACGGTTTCTCGGATGCTGGGGAATCGCTGGCGATTGATCGGAACGGCGCAGATTGTAGCTTGATCTCTGCTTTGTGAACTGAGCACAAAAATAGAAAACCTTATATATAACTTAGTTTGATATTAGGTATAACATGGAAACAATCGCACGAACACGGAAAGTCGGAGGCTCGCTGATGGTTACCATACCGAAGGAAATCGTCAAGGAAGAAGGCATCCGAGAGGGCGAGGCTATAAAGATACAGGTGGAGAAGGTTAGGAAGGACTATTTTGGCATATTGAAGGGGATGAGACCGTTCAGCAAAGAGGACGAGCTTGATACGCATGTCTAAATATGTAATTGATTCTTATGCGTGGATCGAATATTTTATCGGCAGCGAAAAGGGTGAACGTGTAAAGGGCATACTTACGTCACATAGTGATGAAGTATTCATTCCAGAGGTTGTGATTTCGGAAGTGGTGAGCATCACAGCACGAGAAAAACGAGATGTTGAACAAGCGTATAAAGGCTTACTCTCTTTTTCGAAGATATTTGACTCTACTCCAGACTTTGCAAAAGAAGTTGGTTTACTGCATGCTGAGATGAGAGAAACTATAAAGGACTTTGGATTGGCAGATACTTTCGTTCTATTAACCGCGAGAAAACTCAATGCGCAGATCGTCACCGGAGATCCGCACTTTAAAGGGCTGAAGAATGTTGTGTTCCTTTAACCCGGTTGGCATTCTAATGCTATTTTCGAACGATTAGTACCATAACATTGCTCCTTGTCAATTGCATTGAGAATGCTTCTTTCAGTCTTAGAATCAGGAGCAGCCTCATTTAACTTGTTATACACCTCTTCTGCTTAAGGAGAAAGAACTATTCTGACTGGCTTCAAGTTCAAGACCTTTCGTGATTGCCTCATTCATCCTTATATTCGTGTTATAAATCCATGTAATTCCTCTTAGGGTCACTGCGATCTTGTTGCTCTTTTCAAGATAGTCAAGAATTGTCATCAGGGTATAATGGTTTGCCTGTTTTGGTAATTTTCTTTTTAGTTCAGCAACTGTGATCATGCTTTCGTTCATGTTTTTCAGGACGTCTTCGACCATAAACACCGTGTTCAATATTGGAGAGTGTTCTAATAGCTGCATTTTTATCACTTTTAGTTATTGATCAATAATTATTACTTATTAACCTGTATGAGAACTTTGAATAACCCACCACAAAGTCTATATGGAAGTTGATGTTCTCTTT
>CAYJXL010000023.1:0-16638 GCA_964374125.1 Candidatus Woesearchaeota archaeon
GCAGTCCTCAACCAGAGACTGCACGCATTGCCGCCGTACTTTCGGAGATACTGTGCTCATCACAATGTATTTAAATTCCAATATGCGACGAATAAAGCAGATGGCAGAATCGACACACTTGGAAGTAAATAAGATAACTGAAAAAATGCGCCTGTACGAACGGCTGGCGGACATTGAGGCTCGCATGAAGAGACTAGAGGTGGTCGGTAAGCGATGAAAATGTCCATGGAAGAAACGCTCCTGTCGCTCATAAAAGTCGGCCTAGTGGTGTACGTCGGTTATCTATTGCTGAAGGCGCTTCAAGTAATCTAGCTTATGCTGATCCAAGCTCGACAGTTCGTCATTAAAGGTTCCTCCCTTTCAAAGATGATTCATTCAGTTATGCCGTTTGCGACTTCTGCCGATCTGTCGTAAAAGGCATGGGCGGATGGAGGAGCAAGACTCTTTCTGTGCTCATTGCAAGCCTGAAATTATCTCTAACTATTTGCATCTCGTTGTCAACAATAGACCTCGATGATCCGAGCATCCACGCGATAATGCCGAAGAAGCTCAGCAATCTTTTCTCGATGTTCTATTGGCACCATGATTGTACTTTTCCCAAGCTTTTTTCCGCCGAGCGTTTCTAAGAGCCCTTTGTACCTTTTATTCTCAACTTTAAAACCATATAGCTTGTTTAAGAATGCGCCCCGATTTTTTCCTACACTCTTCCAAGAGATAATGCTGTGCTTTTTTCCTTTCAGTGTTGCCGCACTGTATGGGCCATAGAGCACGATACCTGTGCTTTCTATACTTTCCTTAAGATCCTTCCATTCCTCAAGACGTCCTATAATGACATTGATCTTGTTTTCAATACCTTGCACTTTGAAAAGCAGAGCCTCTCGACTTTTGTAGAAATCTTTGAGGATCAACTCTATTTCATTTTCTAACTGTTTCGTCTTCTTTCCAACGTCAATGAATATGTCGATATCACTAGCTTTAGTGGCCTCATTTTTTGCAGCAGAACCGAAGAGAATGATATTTTCTATTCGCTCTAGCTTCTTCAGTTTACTCAACAGATACGAGACAAAATAACTAGAGTAAGCCTTATGCATTCTCCACGAGCTCCTTTAACTTGAAAAACAAATGAATCTGGTCTCTTAGAATAGTCTCTGAAACTGGTTTCCCGTATGCCAACTCATTTCTTTCTTTTTCGATCCTGTATGCAAAATCTAATATCTGATTGAGATGTTCTAACTTTTCAACTGGCGTTGTGATATACTTTTCTAGTATCTTTTCTACATTCTCTTTCTTCTTTTTCAGCCATAAGTGGTTGATCTTTGATCCTGACTTGAGCACATTGAGCTTCTTGAGATAAGCTTCGGTAAGCGTTACTGTTCCTAATGACAAGGAAAATGCAAGCCTCCTTTGATGCGCAGTCACGCCTTGAGGATCTTCTAATGCAGACTTTATCTCGTCGAGGACTTCCTTTAGTATCTCATCCATTTTAAGACACCTATCTTGATTGGATTAAGACGGATGACTTTATATAGTTAACTCTTTTTAAGATACTTGTCTTTAACTGATTAAGACATATGACTTGACTGATTAAGAAGCCGAAAGAAAAGTCTGTAGAGAATTTTCGATAATGCTTATAAACAGTTTCCTTTGAGGTGATCATCATGGAAGAAGAACTTATGGCCGAAAGGCACAGAAATGGCTTTAACTGGGAAAACCTTCATGCTGGTGACCTTGTAAAAATTGCATATCAACACCGAAGCCCTGGACGACACGAACTAACCTTGGGGGACACTCAACAAAAGCTTTATTAATGGCGAGACGGATGGAAAGGCATGCAGAAAAAAGAGGTCGCGGTACTTGTGCTCGTCGTTACTGCAATTGTTCTTTTCTCGCTTCAGCCAGGTCTATTCGATCAAAACAGGAAAGCATCTTTTGACGTACAACAAAAACCGACGAACATACAGCGATCTCCTTTTCATGCACCATTCAATGCTCTTACAGGACGTCAAGCACAAGATCCTGGAGTGCCTTGCGAAGAGACCTACGCGCCTGGATGTGGTGGGTACTGTCCTGACGGACAAGTCTGTATGTACGCTGGAATGCCGAATGCTCCCATAGACGCACCAGAATATGGCTGCGGTTGTGTTTCTGTTGCGCCACCCAAGCCTCCTTGTGAACAAAGTTTTCCCGCATGTGATGGAGTGTGCGATAATCCCGAAGAAACTTGCGTCAACTGTGCGTGTGTTTCTGCTTCATCCATAGAACCTTGTGAGAATAGCGCGCCCAATTGCGATGGGTATTGTCTTCGTCAGGGTGACCTTTGCGTCGGCTGTGGCTGTATTCCTCTCAGTACACCACAACGCAGAGAACCATTTCTGAAGGGACCGAACGACGAATATAAATACGATGAACCTCTCGAACACCAATGCGGAAGCGATAAAGGCATTGTGCTTACTAAATTAGATAACCTCCGTGGACTACCGGTTACGCGAGCATCGCCAGTCGCCTACTTTGAAAAATCACTGATTCATGATGCCCCCCTTGGCGTTGTAGAGCGAAAGGTGACAGTTCCCACTTCACCGAGCAGTTATACCATCTTTGCATCAGTCACCTTAGGAATAACCTACCTCGCTCATCTTAAAAGTGACTCTGGAAATAGCTGTCAGCCAGGTAGAAAAGTACAGGTGTCTACGCGCACGTACGAGTATCCTTGCGCTCCTGGTACGTTTGGGTGCAGCAACCCGCGACTGCCAACAGAGAATATTTGGAAGCATATGAACATGGACATATTCCTTCCAGATCCACTTCCACTAGGCTTTGATCTTCAACGATTCGCTATGGAGTATAATGCTAATCCTAATTTTTTAACGGCTAATGGAAGGTGCGCTTATTTATTGAACGGTCGGCCAGGATCTCGATGGTGCTGGGATGCAACAAACCTTTTTGTTAATGATGCGCGAATAGGCATGGGTATAAAAACCGGTTTCCAGCTCATCAATTTGCGTAGCCTTACGAGGGAACAAATCGATCAACTTCACACCATCCTCAGGATGCTTAGCGGCACTGAGAATTATCTAGAGGATGAATTCTTCATCACTGAGGACTATTTCGGGAGGTTTATTGCTGATATTCGCTTACTCCCGGTAGGTCGACCTCCAGTACCGGGGGAACCGAACGAAGCACCGTTAAAAACCAGTAAGCGATACAAAGTTTTTCTCAATGGCGGTGGTAGCCCTATTGTCGGTCCTTCCTATGCTTGCTTTTTTGAAGGAGGTTCTACGATTGAAAGAACCGCCCCAGAGTTAACTTTCGACAACATTAGACTCTGGGCAAATGCATGGGATTTTCGCTGCGTTTCTGCAGCACAGGACCTGTCAAGATTGCCTCCCCCCTAATAGCGTTCGAGTGCTATTTTCTCTTCCAAGACGTTTTGGCATCTCGGTGTGAGGTTCTCTGAAGGACGGTATCCTGGTGCGGTGATCATGAGTGAACTTATCCCCTCTCGCATTCCTATGTCGAAGCTTCCTTGCATTGCAAAACACTCGTATGAGCGTGTTTGCTGTCTTTGTCCATATGAAAACGTCGTGTGCGCTATGAAGTAAGGTATCTGCTCGTGATTGTTTTTGTCAAGCACTGTTATTTTGTACGTCTTCAGTGGTTGAAAGGTAATAGTCATATGCTCGTCATGAGCTATGTCGATCTCACCTGCTCGTTCATACTTCCCCTTGATAGCGAGGTATTGATAGCGGCCCTTTATTGGTCCTAGATGGAATACCCCGTGTCGGTTGGTTTTTGCTGTTAAACTGTTATTTTCCCCTACTACATGAATATCCGCATCCGACACTGCAAATCTATTTTCATCGATGACTGAACCAACCAATGTATACCCTTGTAGCATCTCAATGTCTATTCTCTGCGTCTTGTCAATCTTACAGAGTTTCTGTTGCTCGACATAGCCTGAAGCAGTCGCAATCACAACATACTCACCAGACGGCAATGATTGTATGCTACAGTTTCCTTCTTTGTCGGTTACTCTCCACTCCCTCTCCGGGCTAAGCCTATTCGGATGAACTACTACTTGCGCTCCCTGCACGGGATTGCGGCCATCGTTTACCACAATGTTGAGATCAGACCGATGCGGCGTCTCATTCTTTGGCTCTCCTTTAAAACCTCTGTTCCGACGGAGACGAAAGTTCTCAATATTTTGAATAGCGGGCCTCCTGTCAACAATCTCTGTTTGATATCCTTCCGCTACAATCTCAAATAGTTTGGGTGATCTGATTGTTTCTGTCATAAATTTGCCGTTACTATCGGTTGTTACCTGTTGTTCTTCATAGAATTCAAGGTCCCTTATGGTGATGTGCGTATCTTTGATGAGTCTTCCCGTTTTATCATCAGATACACTACCGTGAAGATACACCTGTTGAAGGGGGGTTACTTTCCCGCGAGCTTTTACACGAAAGAGATTGTGACTACCAATCACTTGCTCCTCGAGTGCACAATTATTGTCAATCGCAACCCCATGATATACCTGTTTATCGCGTCTCTGAACTAATAACACGTAAAACCCTTGCGGGAGCCCGCGAATACGGAAAGCGCCACTTTCTTTTGGCAGTTGCTCAACCCTGATGTCACGTGGTGATGAGACTGCATGTATGGAAGCTTTTTCTAACTCGACGTCATTCTCTGCTATGATCTCCAAGCTTACTCTGTTATCGGCTTCAATCACTACCGCCTCCCCGGGCACCTGATTGTTTTTTGATACACCCATTGCGCCGCTTTTCGTTACGGCGAAGACATTGTAGGTTCCACGAGGAAGTGGAATCGTGAACAAACCCGTATCGGCTGTTTCATGCACCGATGTCTCATAGGCGAATGGGCAATATTGCATATCGAAACTTTTGACTTTGACAAATGCCTTTGTTTGGGTGCCGTCTTCAAGCACCTTCCCTTTCAGTAGGTGCTCAAGACTGATTTTCTGGATACTGTTGTCTGTCATCTCATAAATGGGTCTTGTTCCTTTTTGCTCAGGCACTTCTACGATTCTTTCTTTTACTATCTTCTCTCTGCGATTGACTCGTGCTTTTTCATGATAACCTCTTATGGGAACCATTGAGCCGATCAAGCTTGCTAATCCGATCGTCACAAGGGCCATCCATTTTGTTCTGGTTCTCATGGTCATTAACAACGATAAGAAAGTTTTTAAACTGTATCTATTAAATGAGAGCATGTAGGAACCGACCAACGATCCGGCGCAAGCTGGAGGAAAGTCCGCCCACTAACGCCCAGCGCGTTGCGAAAGCGGCCACTCCGTCAAGGAGTTCCTGAAAGGGAAGGCAACCGCTCAGAAACGACACGGCCTTATGGTGCCATGATGCTGCGGGGCTGCGAAGCTCTGGACTTCAGCATGAAGTCAGAAGTTCCCCGCGAGGGGAATGAGTTAACCAGCTGAGTATATCATAAGGATGCGATGAAACGGCGAGCCCTGACCGGTGCAAGTCTCGCGAGAGACGCTCAGTACAATGTTGGACAGTCCATCACTTGCGTGGGACTGACAAAAGGCGGCTTACACGGTTCCTACATTTCATTTTTTTCCGACAGAAAGGTTAATAAATGCGTTCGAATTCCAAATGTGTGAGAGGTGTTTGGATGGATTCAAAGTTTTTACTGTTCTTGGTCGTCTTAATTGTTGGTTTCTTCATGATTTCCAATCAGTATAGCGGTAGGGTGACGAGCATTAATTATTTGACGACGCCCGCTTCCTCTCCTGAATCCTTCACTTTGAGCATGCCTGATATGAAACCGATTGAACCTCATGCATCTTCACCTTCTTACGAAGGATTATCGCCGCGCAGTTACTTTTATCTGGTCAACACGCAACAACATCACGATCAACTTATGCGGATCCTTGGACAAGGCATGGGGCAAGTAGCTGTTGAGAGTCTCGGTAATTATCAAGTGCTTGAAAACGCGCTCACTCCAGGACAACGCACGCTTCATGAAGGATATGGAAATGCCCAAATACCAGGTGCTGTGTTATGATGCGAAAACTCTGCCCTATTATTGCCATGCTGCTTTTAACAGGCAGCGCCTTTGCTTCCGCACTTCAACTCGGCGTCCGCTGGCGCAGCGCTAATGCTCTCCCTGGCACGGTGACTGCTCTTGTTGAAGGAGATCCTGACAGAGACAGACAACATAATGTTTTCGCTTCAGTCTTCAGCGGCGGGACGAACGTCCTCGTAGATTTTGAAGCATATGTTGACGATTTGCCCATCATTCAATGGAAAGCATTACCGCAACCAATGGACGGGGGCATACAAACGATGGCCTTGGAAGACTACAATGGTGACGGACGCCAAGAACTCCTCGTTGTTGGGCGCCATCAAAATAATGTTGTACTCCTTGTCTATGCACATACTGGTTCGCCAGGCCAGGACCGTTTTGATCTTGTGTATTCACTTACCATTCCCAACGGCGGCACGCCTGTCGGAGTTGCGGTCACGAATTTCAACCACAATAGCCTTAAGGAAGTGACTATTGCTAGCAATCTTGCACAGGGCGCAGCAATTGCTATCTACGAATCATCGCCAACGCCGCAGAATCCCTACAATCTTGCGCTCCTTCATGTTCAAGCCGTGGTCTCAAATATTCAAGCATTTGCTGTTGGAGATCCTGATGGCAACAGCCCGCTTCAGATTCCTGATCAAGCGTTGTGGACAGTCACAAACCCTTATGCCCCAAACCCAGCTCCGCTTACTCTTTACAACCTGTACGGGACTGCGTTCAGCGTTGGGCAAATTACTGCGGGTGTTGGGTCAGGGACTGCTGTGGGAATTTTTGATGCTGACGGCGTCAGCGGTCAAGAGATTGTCATTGCGAGGAGAAGCAGTCTGAAAATTTCAACCCTTTCGTTTATTCGCTACACTGGCGGCGGAAGGTATTCTGCACCAGAAGATTATATATTGCCTACTCGCTTCCAAAGCATAACGAGTGTTGATGCTGATGTACGCGGTCAATCTTCATCTCGGCCATTTATTGTTCTTGGCCTTGCGCAACCCGGCGGTGTTCTTGTCACGAAATACAACGAACTACAGACCAATGTTATTCCTTACCGAAGCGAACCACTTGGTGGAGCAACATTAACAGCAATCGCTGTTGACCCGTCACAGCCCCCATCACAGCCGACCAGGGGATTTGATGGCGATGTACTTTTGGATATACTTCTTGCTGTCAACAATGAGATTGTCTTTTTAGAGGATAACACGCTTGTTTACTTGTCAGATAGTTCGGTGCCTCGGCTTGGAGGTTATTTGCGATACCAAGTCAAAATGCCTGAGATTCCCAATGGTGTCGGCCACTGTTTCCTCTCCTTCGGCGAAGAAAGCGGCTGCCAGCGACATCCTAGCGTTGAGGGTTGTCGGCGTGTTGCGCTCGACCCGCTTTTTCATTGGACCGCTAGGGGCGACCCGCGATTCTTTGAGAACTTTGACTTCACGACGAACAGCCAAGGAGAAAGTCCAGTGATCACAGTACGGTTGCCTGGCTCTCCCGGACCAAGCCCGAGCAGTTACCCCATTTATGCACAATGCTTCGTGAAGGCTGGCCTGCTCATACGGGTTACTAACCATATTGCGGTGCCTATTACTGCGTAACGCAAAGTTTATAAGTTTGTTACTACCTTAAAGAGAGTATTATGAGCATTAAACTTTGCAGGATTATCCTATGGGGACTTCTCATCTCCCATGTAGCGACAGCAGAATCTTTTTCAGTACTTTTTTCGCATGTTCCTCATGCATCATTAAATAAAGCGCATCAACTTCTTGCGCTTGGACCAGAGAACACGCTTGAAATCTTCGAAGAACAAACCAGGCAACGATCTGATCTTCGCGACTCCCTTCATGAAAACGCACCAGAATTTTCCGCTGTCTATGAAGCACTTGATCATGAAGATTTTGCTCCTGTTATTATCTGGCTGCGCGACACTGAGTTTACTTCTCCGCGCTATCAACGGGATCTTGCGAGAAAGCGGGAGGCTATCCGGCAGATTCAAGATGCAGTTCTTTCTGCGCTTTCATCCGAGGAATTTCAACTGCAACACCGATATGAGGTAACCAACGGGTTCTCCGGACGCGTAAGCCGATCCGGCTTTGAAAAGTTGCGCAATGATGCGCGCGTTGCTAGAATTGCTCCCGATGAAATTGTTCATGCGACCCTCTCGGAGAGCAGACCTCTTATTCGTGCTGATGTTGTCGAGCGTTCTTTAGGAATAACGGGGCGCGGTGTGGGTGTGTGCATTCTTGACAGCGGCATTGATTATGCTCATCCTTCGCTTCGCAACCGGCATGCTGGAGGATATGACTTTGTCCAGAACGATCCTGACCCCCTTGACGACTATGGCCATGGGACTCATGTTGCAGGAATCATTGCGTCAGAGCTTGCTGGCTCTCGAGGCATTGCCCCAAGCTCTTCTCTCTTATCAGTGAAGGTCCTCGATTCAACAGGCAATGGGGAGCTTTCGGCGATTGCTGCAGGCGTTGATTGGTGCGTCAATAATCGCGACCGCTACAATATCAGGGTTGTTACGATGAGCCTCGGCACTTTTGGCATTTATACAAGGGAAAACTGTCCGACGTCACTGGAGCCTGCAATTCAGAATGCAGCTTACGCAGGCATGTTTCTTGACGCGGCATCAGGCAATGCTGCTGCAACTTTTGGGATTGCGTACCCTGCGTGTGCACCCCACGTCGTTTCTGTTGGTGCAACCTATGATGCAGATGTTGGTCAACAAGTGTGGCCTCAGTGCCTTGATTCGACGACACAGGCAGACCAGATTGTCTGTTTCACCAACAGGGCGTCGAACCTTGACGTTCTTGCCCCCGGAGCGATTATCACTTCCACTTCCTCTAGTCGCGGCGGCACGTGCGGAGCCCCCTCGCAAGGATTTTATTCATGCTCGGGAACGTCGCAAGCTGCACCGCATGTAGCGGGAGTTGCTGCGCTCCTCTATCAGATAAATCCTTATCTCAGTCCGTTCCAAGCAGAACAGATACTCAAAACAAGCGGAGTTTCTGTTACAGACCCAGCGACATCGCTGGCATTTCCTCGAATTGATGCGCTTGCGGCAGTCACGATGGCGCAACGCCCGCTTGCAACACTTGTGGCACGAGGAACTCCATCGCTTGGCTCAACAATGACCTTTGAGATTGCAGATCCTTCTTCCACCCACGTTCCTTACTTCCTGATTGCGTCGCAAGGGACATCGCCGGGAGTTGTGCTTCCTGATGGACGATTGTTGCCATTAGCTTATGATACTTTGTTTGTCGTGTCAGTGCTCTATCCTCAGTGGATGAATCTTCAAAATACGCAAGGCACACTTGATGCGCAGGGACGTGCGCAGGCTTCTTTCACGATTCCCCGCGATCAACGACTTGTTGGCACAACCTTGTACTTGGGGTTTGTAACTTTTGACCAGCGCTTTGCGCGGCGCATCGGCTCGATCTCGAACGTCGTCCAGATCCAGGTACAACCGTAAGCTTTATATAGAACTGATTATAGTGAAAAACTAGACGATTCTTAAAAAAAACTTCAAAGTGACTCACATGGCAAATAGAGAAGGACAACAGATATTCATCCTCCCTGAAGGGTACACGAGAACGATGGGCAGAGATGCGCAGCGGACGAACATCATGGCTGCGAAGCTTGTTGCTGAAACCGTTCGAACGACGCTTGGTCCAAAAGGCATGGACAAGATGATTGTTGATTCTCTAGGCGACGTCACAGTTACCAATGACGGCGTGACAATCCTGGAAGAAATGCAGATTGAGCACCCTGCTGCAAAGATGCTTGTGGAAGTCGCAAAGACGCAGGAGCAAGAGGTCGGCGATGGGACGACAACAGCAGTCGTGCTTGGTGGCGAGCTGTTGAAGAATGCAGAACGCTTGCTCGATCAAGAGATTCATCCTACAGTGATTGCGCGAGGGTATCGCATTGCCGCAGAAAAAGCACAAACGATCTTGAACAATATCGCTGAAACAATTTCCTTGAAGGATGAGGAAACATTAAAGAAGATAGCGATGACCGCAATGACTGGCAAGAGCGCGGAGCGCTCGAAAGAGCTGCTTGCGGATTTGTCAGTAAAGGCAATCAAGCAAGTTGCTGAAGACGGTCTTGTTGACATTGACAACGTAAAAATTGAAAAGAAAATTGGCGGCGGCATTGAGGACTCTGAACTCATCAAAGGCATTGTTTTAGACAAGGACCGCGTACATTCTGGGATGCCGAAGAGCGTGAATAACGCGAAGATCGCGCTGTTAGATATTGCTATTGAAATCAAGAAGCCTGAAACTGACGCGAAGATCGAGATTACGACACCTGACCAGCTGGAATTATTCTTGCAGCAGGAAGAGAAGATGCTGCGAAAGATGGTTGAGAAGGTCGTTGCGAGCGGCGCGAACGTTGTGATCTGCCAGAAAGGCATTGACGACGTGGCACAGCATTTCTTGGCGAAGGCTGGAGTTTATGCGTGCAGGAGAGCGAAGAAGTCTGACCTTGAAAAACTGACGAAAGCGACTGGCGGATCAATCATTACGAACTTAGAAGACTTGAATGCAAAGGATCTTGGCTATGCCGGCACGGTTGAGGAACTCAAAGTCGGGAATGAACAGATGACTTATGTGCGAGATTGCAAGAATCCAAAAGCAGTTACGATTTTGGTGCGCGGCGGAACGCAGCACGTTGTCGATGAAGTGGAACGAGCGATGAATGACGCGCTTGGCGACATTGCCGCAACATTAAGGGTTGGCAAGGCTGTTGCAGGCGCGGGCGCTCCTGAGGCTGAACTTGCAAGAAATTTGCGGGTATACGCGAATACGCTATCCGGACGGGAACAGCTTGCAGTGTTTGCGTTTGCTGATGCTGTTGAAGTGATTCCGAGAACGCTTGCGGAGAATGCAGGCCTTGATCCGATTGATGTCTTAACCGACCTGAAGTCGCAGCATGACAAGGGCAACAAGTGGGCAGGCATTGACGTGTTCACTGGAAAAGTCATGGATGCGTGGAAGGCCGGCGTCATTGAACCGCTGAAGATCAAGACGCAGGCTGTGAAGTCAGCGTCTGAAGTTGCGGAACTGATCTTGAGAATCGATGACGTGATTGCTGGAGCTGCAAAAGGCGGCGGTCCAAAAGGTCCTCCCGGCGGCATGGGCGGCATGCCTGAGATGGACTACTAATTTTCTCGTTTTTCTCCTAAAGGTTTATAAAAATCTACAACGTTCTCTCTTCGGTTAAGAAGTGAGGTCACCATTGGACGATTCTTTGACGACTTCATTTTTTGCTCGCAGGAAGACTACGCTAAAAGGCGCCGCCAAGATACAGGTGCTGGACGCGCGTGTCATGCAGCAGCTCCTTGCCAGTTCCCTCGAGCTTGTTGTTTCCTGACTCAAGAACGTATGCGCGGTCTGACATCTCGAGAGCCATGCGGGCATTTTGCTCGACCATGAGGATGGTGACGCCTGTTTTGTTGATATCCTTGATCTTTCCGAAGATTTCGCGCTTCACTTTTGGACTTAGGCCTAGTGATGGCTCATCGAGCAGAAGAAGTTGCGGCTGGAGCATCAATGCGCGGGCGATTGCGACCATCTGCTGTTCGCCACCGCTCAACAAGCCTGCCTTCTGGCTGCTGCGCTCCTTAAGAACTGGAAAGAGTTTATAGATGATATGCAGCTGTTCTTCGCTTGGGCCTTGGGCATATCTTCCCAGCTCAATATTCTCCTTGACTGTTAGCGTTGAGAATATTGGCCTGCCCTGGGAAACGTATGAGAGGCCGAGCGAGACAAGTTCTTCGGGACGCCTGCGAACGATGTCATGACTGTTGAACAAGATTTGTCCATTTCTTTTTGTAAGGCCGAAAATAGACTTGAGAACTGTTGACTTGCCAGCGCCATTCGGACCGATAATAGCGACGATTTCTCCTTTGTTGACATGCAAGTTAATGCCATTGAGTATCTGGAGCTTGTCATACCCTGCCTTTAGGTCGTGAATTTGGAGCAGTTTCATGTCACTATAAGCCGCCGTAGTTTATATAAACATTCTCTTCAACTTTATTTTATGAAAGCTCAGCGAATTTACTTAATTGGAGCACCAGGAAGCGGAAAGACGTATCTCGGGCAACGCCTCTCTAAGCTTCTCCATATTTCCTATTACGAACTGGATGATCTTTTCTTTGCGAGAAAATACGATATCAAACGTGATTCAGTTCAACGCGACCGGATGTTTCGAGACCTTATTTCCCGCAAGCAATGGATTCTTGACGGTGTGTATCCGACATGGGCCGCAGACGGTTTGCGGAAAAGCGACCTTGTGGTCTTGCTGGAACGACCTTTTTTGCTCGTCACCTACCGGATTCTTACAAGGTATCTGCTCCGCCTTGGCAAACATGAAGAATCTCTTACAGACGTCGTTAAGTTGCTCAGGTACGCGTGGAGTTTTACGCGAGGGAAAACGCCGGATTATATCGAAAACAAGCATCTACTAGCAGGGTACCGTGGCACTGTTGTCTCAATTCGCAACCAAAACGACCTTGAGCGATTTGTTGAGAGCCTCACGAGTTAGTGGCGCCAAGATACGCATCAATTACGCGCTTGTTTTTTTGGATCTCCCTTGGCGTGCCGACAGCGATCTCATCGCCGTAATCAATGACGACGACTTTATCAGCGACATTCATGACGAATTCCATGTTGTGCTCGATGAAGAGAATGGTCTTTCCCTGTTTCTTAAGATCAAGCAACAGATCGCCAATTTTCTGGAGCATGGTTGGATTGACGCCTGCTGCCGGCTCATCGAAAAGAATGATCTCTGGCTCCTGCGCCAGTGTTTTCGCAATCTCCAAGAGCTTCTGCTGCCCGTAGGAGAGGCTGCCTGCAAGCTCGCTGGCTTTGACGTCGAGGTGAACAAACTTCAAAAATTCGCTTGCCTTCTTCATGTTGTGCTCCTCGAGTTTTTTGAGCCTGTTTCTCGAGAATATTGATGAAAAGACATCTTCTTGCTGGTGCTTCATCGCTACAAGAAGGTTCTCGAGGACTGGCATCTTGGGAAACAGGCGCGTGATTTGGAACGTTCTTGCGAGACCTTTTTGCGCAACAATGCTTGGATTCTTTCCAGTGATGTCTTCTCCCTCCAATAATATCATTCCTTGATCTGGCCTGAGGTAACCGGTGATGAGATTAAAGATTGTGGACTTGCCAGCGCCGTTCGGGCCAATGAGCGCGCAGATTGTTCCGCGTTCTACTGTAAAGTCGCATCCTTTGACTGCGGCGATGCCGCCGAAATGCTTGTGCAGGTTCCTAACTTCGAGCACTTTTTCCATAGTATTGCCCTGTTCTTTTTTCTTTTATGAGCCCGTCTGGCTTGAGGATGATGATGAGAATCAACAATGCCGCATAAATCAACTGACGAAGCGCTGCGACGACGCTGCTTGGCAACTGAAGAAAGCGAAGAGGCTCTGGCAGGAGCATGAGAATGGTGGCCCCAACGACTGAGCCAGGCAGCGATGCTGCACCGCCGAGGACTACCATGATTACCATGAGGATTGTTTCTGTCAGGGAGAATATTGAGGGGTCGATGAAGGATATGTAATGCGCATACAAGGAACCTGCAAGTCCAGCGAATGCTGCGCCGATGACAACTGCAAGCACCTTATATTTTGTGACATTCTTGCCGAGCGCCTGGGCAGCGACTTCGTCTTCCCGGATTGCGCGCAAGACGCGGCCGAAGGGGCTGTTGACAATGCGCGAGATAATAGCATAGGAAAGCGCCGCTATGACAACAGCGAGCATGAGGAACTTTAACGGCGTGTTGAATGTTGCAATGAAAGAGGCTTTTGGAATGCCTGGAATTCCGAGCGGTCCACGAGTGAGTTCAGTCCAGTTCTTCACAATGGAACGTGCGATCTCACCGAAGCCGAGGGTTGCGATTGCCAGATAGTCACCGCGCAGGCGCAAGCAGGGGACACTGATGAGGAAGCCAAAGGCAGCAGCTATGAGGAACGATGCAATGAAGCTTATGATGAAGGGGATGCCTGCGAGCGTTAAGAGCGCTGAAGCGTATGCGCCGATGCCGAAGAATGCAGCATGACCCAGATTTAATAGGCCGGTAAACCCGATGATGAGGTTCAAGCTGACTGCTAGGATGATATAGATGCACATCAAAATGATCAGGTGCTCGACGTATGTCATACTCGCTCAGCCTCCTCAAACTTGCCGAAGAAGCCTTGCGGTCGAACGAGCAACATGAGGATGAGCACGAAGAATGCGATAGCGTCCTTGAATCCCGACGGTATGAACCAGATGCCGATGTTCTCGACGAGACCAAGAAAATAACCACCGAGAAGGGCGCCGTAGATGTTGCCAACGCCGCCAATGACTGCTGCGGTAAATGCTTTGATGCCGATGGGAACGCCCATGGTTGGCTGCAGATTCTGTTCCATGCCGACAAGAACGCCCGCGGCGGCAGCGAGGAATGAACCGATGATGAACACGACTGAGATTGTCTTGTCGGTGTTTATGCCGATTGTGCGCGCCAGTGTTGGGTTGTCAGCAACAGCGCGCATGGCTTTTCCTGTTCTTGTATACTTCACGTAGAGATGCAGCAAAAGCATTAAGACTACGGAAACAGCAATGATGACGAGCTGCAGCTTTGTAATTGTTGCGCCGAGGATGTTCATGCCTTGCTCTATTTTCTCGGATGGAAATGTCCTGATTTGCGCGCCGAACACGAGCAATGCGAGCGATTGGAGAAGCAGGGAGACGCCGATTGCGGTGATCAATGGCGCAAGACGAGAGCGGTTTCTCAATGGCTTATAGGCGATCTTTTCTATGAGAAAGCCAAGGATGCTGCAGGTGAGGACCGCGATCAGAGAGGAGAGCACGATGTTAAGACTGAACACGACGTGCGAGGACCATGCGACGTATGCGCCGACCATGACGATTTCGCCGTGGGCAAAGTTAATGAATTTCAGTATACCGTAGACCATAGTGTAGCCGAGGGCGACGAGGGCGTAGATGCCTCCAGCGATAATGCCATTCGCGATGAGCTGCGGTATGACGGACATGCTATCGAGCAAATATCTCTACTTTTAAAATGTTGTTATGGAGCCGATGGCAGGCTCTAACGCAAACGTGCGAGTCCTTACAATTTACTGTCAAGTCTGAAGGATCGTCTTTATTCTTTCAATGAACTGGAGCGTCTGTTGGAGAAGTTCTTCGATCTTTCTTGCTTCGTACTGTGTTTCAGTGCCATACTGAAAGCGTTCGCGCAGGTCAACAATGTCTACCTCACTGAGCTGGTCATGGCGGTCCATGTTAAAGACTCTGTATAGGTCTACTTTTTCTAGAGCGATCATTCCCTTCTCAATGAAATACTCGATTGCTGCAAACGTGCATTCTTGGTTGCGGCTTTCGTAACCGTGTTTTTGCAACACTGCGAGCAGGCAATGATAATGCGCGTAGAATGATGCCTGAACTGCCCAATCATTGAAACCACCACGCATAAGGTATTCCATAACTATGAGGTTGTGTTCAGCTTTTTTGATGTAGTCGTCTGCCTTATGTGCGTCTGGCGTGACTTTTTTGAGCCCGCGATGCTTATGCCCTCTTTTTCTGCTTTCTTTAGGCACCAATTAAGCTTATTTTCGGTGTGTGTCATTGTTCAAGCATCCCTCGCACAGCATTCACAACAGTTTCTTGCCCCCATAAAACTTTTCCTGTTTTGAGTGCACTCTGTACAACAGGGTCTTGCTTCTTGAGATTCTTGACAAAATCCCCAAACGTTTGCAGGACAACCTGGATGCGCTTGGGTTTGAGTCGTTGGAGCTCGTCGAGCGCATTCGTGAATGCTCTGTATTTTTTCTCTGCGACAATAACGAGGATGTCGATGTCTTCAGCCCGTTCCCCTTTTTCTAGAACTGATCCGAAGAGGATTGCTGCTTCTACAAACGGCTTGAGGCGCTCGAGATCTTTGACTTGGGCACGCGCATACGGCTGTTGAATCTCTTCGAAAAGAGCAAGTTCTGCTTTTTTGCGTGCTAGATCTGATACAAAGTTAAGGGTATAGAAAACTGCGTTGCCTAGTCTTTCTGGCTTTACAACATCTTTATGTTCTAGTCGTTTTAATAGCTTGAATGCTCCTGCGGCAGTTATACCTATGCGCTTTGCCAGCTGGTTTATGCTCTGCTTTTCAGCGACATTACGAACTAGGAAACTTAGCACTTTTTGTTCGTTTTGAGGGGGTTTTACCATTTTAACTAATAGTTAATAATTATTAACTACTAGTATATAAATGTTTCTTCTACTGCAGTAGTTGGCAAAGTTGACGGTGCCGTCAACTAGATTTTAGGGATTAGATTAATTTATAAATTATCCCAAATTCAATATTAATTATGGAGTACATATTAGAGAAAAAGTTGAGCGAGGATATATTTTCAGATGGGTTTGAATATTTCTTTGCATTTCTGAATGACAGATTTGAATATACTGTTGATTTATGGATAAAAGAACTTGAAAAGAAATTTAACAAAAAATTTAAGCCAATCTGGGTTTTGTCTGCAAAGCAAAATATTTTTTTTGAGAAAGAGAATTTCATTATTAT
>CAYJXL010000024.1:0-16353 GCA_964374125.1 Candidatus Woesearchaeota archaeon
TGCAGTCCTCAACCAGAGACTGCACGCATTGCCGCCGTACTTTCGGAGATACTGCTCTGCTAGCAATCTTTATAAATGCCTTTTCTGGCTACAGCTACACGGAATGTGGGTAGTTGCTTACCTGAACCGTTGCGAGCATATATTAATGGAGGCTAACGATGGGTTTATACAAGTATTTACGGCAAGCGTGGAAAAACAATCCAGATCTCTTTCGTGAACGCCTCGTTACGTGGCGGAAGGAGACATCTGTCATTCGTATCGAACATCCTTCTCGCTTAGACCGTGCACGCTCATTGGGCTACAAGGCAAAGCAGGGATTTCTCATGGTCCGTGTCCGTGTTGTGCGCGGCGGTCGATTGCGTCCAAAATTCAAGGGCGGCAGGAAGCCGAAGAAGATGCGGCGCATGAGCGTGATCAATGTCAATTATCAGACCGTTGCTGAGCAGCGCGCAAACAAGAAGTACCCGAACTGCGAGGTCCTTAACTCTTATTTTGTTGCTCAAGATGGAGTCTATTATTGGTATGAGATTATTCTTTTAGATCGCGCACACCCTGTGATTCTTGCTGATCCGGTGACGCGAGCGATTGCACAGCAACGTGGCCGAGTGTATCGCGGACTGACGAGTTCAGCAAAGAAATCGCGTGGGCTCTTGCGGAAAGGCGTTGGCGCTGAAAAAATACGGCCATCATTGCGCGCGAGAAAGGGGCTGGCGCATTGAGCATGTTTGGTGAAAAGGAGATTCACGAGATTCAGGATCACTTGGAGAAGGCGAATGATCCCCTTTTTTTCTTTGATGATGACCACGACGGTTTGGCATCATACCTTTTGCTGCGGCGCGCTTATCGCAAGGGGCATGGCGTCTGCGTAAAGGCTGCGCTCCATAACGAGGAGGTTTATGTCAAGAAACTCACGTTTTACAAGCCTGATCGTGTTTTTTTCCTTGATCGCGCGATCTTAAGCCAGGAACTGCTTGATAGCATTTCTGTGCCTGCCATCTGGATTGATCACCACCAACCTCTCTTGCGAAGTCATGTTCATTATTACAATCCGCGCTGCTTTGATCCGAAGGACGCGAGGCCGACGAGCTACTGGTGCTACGAGGTTGTGCGACGAGACATGTGGATTGCCGCGGTCGGTATTGTTGGCGATTGGCATGTGCCTGCGTTCTATGACTCATTTGATCACAAGGAACTCTTCGATGGCAAGCGAACGGTTGAGGGGCTGCTGTATGAAAGCAGAATCGGGATTTTGGTGAGGGTCTTTAATTTTATTTTGAAAGGGAAATCGTCTGAATCCAAAAAGTGTGTGAACTTGCTTCTTAAGATTGAAAGCCCTTACGAGATCTTGGACCAGAGCACTGATCGCGGGCGCTATGTCTACCGACGGTATGAAAAGTTCATTGCATTGTACCAGAAGCTGCTCAAGCGCGCGCTCAAGGCAGACACTGGCGACGATCTGTTTGTCTTTGTATATCCGAGCACGAAGACGAGCTTTACTGCCGAGCTATCGAATGAACTGCTCTACCTGCTTGGCAAGAAGAAAAAAATGATTATCATCGCGCGAGCGAGGGGTGATCATGTCCGTCTTAGCCTGCGGAGCTCGAAGGTTCCGGTGCTTCCCATTCTGCAGAAAGCGCTTGTTGGCGTTGATGGATATGGCGGCGGTCATGAGTACGCGTGCGGCGCGCACGTTCAGAGGAGCGACTTTGAGAGATTCCTTGAGAGCATACGGGGGAGCTTGCTCAAAGCATAAGAACCTTGTATCCGTGTCTGTCTAAATCTTGTTTGATGTCATTGAGTGATTTTCCGCAGAGCATGCCACCAGCAAATGTCTTTTCTTGCGTGACGTCTGATCGACAAAAATCAGGCATTGCGAAAGCGTCCTTTTCTTCTTCTGATGGGAACTCAACATCAATCAATACAAGGCCTTTCAGCAGTCCTTGGAACACATCGATCTCCGCGATTCTCCCGTTGAATGGGTAGACATACCGAATTTTATGCACTTTCTTTCCCTCAATTTTTGCCAGCGCTTTGAACTCCTCTTCGGTTAATATAATTGTCTGCTCTCGCTGCTTTGAAGAGTCTTTTCCGGTTACTGGCTGCTTCTTCGTCATCTCATAGCTGCTGCCGTTCTTGCGGAGACGGAGCTTCGGGTGCTCGCTTGTTATTGGCATGTAAATATCGATGATTTCTTTTGACCTGCATTGTTCTAAATTTGTTGGAATATACTTTGCGAGGTATGTCTTTTCGTATTCGATCATGCAAAGACCATCCTTGCGTCAGCTATCAGTACCCCCTTGTTCGAAACGAAGAGCGGGTTGATGTCAAGCTCTTGCAGCAATGGATACTTTTCCGGAAGCTGCGAGATTTTGGTGAGAAATTGGCGAAGCTTCTCGAAGTTCACTTTGGGAGCATTCCGCGCGCCCTTAAGAATATCGTAAAACTTGAGCCCCCTGAGCATTTCCCCCGCGTCTCTTTTCGTTATCGGGCAGATGCGGAACGTGGCATCCTTTATGATCTCTGTGTAAATTCCACCGGCGCCCACTGCGAGCGCATGACCAAACACCTCGTCTTTCTTGATGCCGACAAGGAGCTGGTGGCCATCAACGTGCTGCTGCAGCATGACTTCTTGGCAGTTCTTGATTCTCTTGAGCTTTCGGAATGCTTCTTTAACTTCGAGTTCACTTCTCACGTCGGTGATGACTCCATGAACATCTGACTTGTGGATGATCTTGTCAGAGCTGACTTTCATTACTACAGGATAACCAAGCGCTTTTGCCTTTCGCATAGCCTCTTGTTCTCTTGCTGTAAAATATCGTTCGGCGATTGGCAGCCCTTCTTTTTCCAGAAGCTCTTCAGACCTCTTTTCTGCTAGCACCTTCATGCGCATTCTTTTTTTTCCTGCCTTTTATATCTTTTGTGTTGCCATCACTTTTTGGGTATGCCTCATCCTCTATTACACGAACCAGTCTCCCTTTCGCGATAGTAAAAAGCCGAACTCTTTACAAAGCGTTATGACGCAACACCCCTAATAAATAGGAAGTACTGCTAACATCAATGCCATGCCGCTTCAAAAATCCATTAATAAGCGCGGTTAGCATACAACAATGACATATACGCCTCTTTGACCGTTAATGGTGGCGTCCATAGCAACAACGCGCCCTTTGACATCAATGCTATAAAAATCATTTTGAGCGAGGGGATAAGTAAATTGTCGTACAAGATCATCACCAGTGAAGAATGCGCCATCACTGCCTGTGTCTCGATATTCAACAACCCATACGCTACTGCCGTCAGCAAGGCTAACGTTCGCAACAACAGCATAAGCGCCGGCAACTGATGCTCCGATCTGCGTCACAAAAGCGCCGTCAACAGCGGCATCCAGAATGTGTGTACGAACAGCATTCAGCATATTGGGGACCATCTGACCTGAAGCAACATCGGGCGGGTACATGGTAATGCGACCACGAGGTCCACCAACATTCTGTAGGTCATACAAAGAAAAAATAATAGTCTGTCCCAGATAGTCAGCAAGAGTCATAAAGAAAGACGCGTCATGAGCCAAATCTGCATGGAAATAAGAGATGCCCCCGGCAGAATAAGGGTATAGTTCATCATCACCACCATTCTCAAATCGACCATTTGGGCCTGGTCCGCTCAGTACAAATCCGTTCATGCCATCAGAGTAGTAACTGATCTTGCTATTACTCGTTCCAAAAGGTGAATATCCACTCGTACTAATAACCTCTCCAACATCATCCGCAGTACCGGCTACAAAGTCACTGCCAAAATTATGGAAAACGAGACCGGGAGTTTGGCCAATGCTCATGTAAAGCGCAGCGTTCCGCACCACATCAACCCAAGTAAAAGAAACGCTCGTTGGGTTGTGGTAGATCACAAATGGGCGGTCATCACCCGTTCCAAGAAACCCGTCATTCATCGCCTCTTTTCCAAGAACTGTTTCAGACCAGCGGTATGGGGGGCCTGTCCACTGGGAGTAGGCAACGCGATTGCCAAATGCTGATATTCTGACAAGTGAGTTTGTAGGATCAATAACTCGTCCAACAATGCGTTCACCACTCCATTGAAGTCCATCTCGACCCAAACCAAAAACCGCAACAGAATAAGGCGAACCTCCAACGTCTTTGACATATGCGAGGAAGTATTCTGCGCCATATTCCGCTCCTCCTGGCTGGTGCACAGAAGGAACTTGCGGTCCTGCTAATCGAGTATTTGGGGGAATAACGTAATCAGTAATCGCAAGTCTCTGAACATTGCACACTCGCGGTCGTTGCTGTTGCACAGGCGGCGGAGCACTTTGAGAATGAACTGTAAGGTCTGTCTCAGAAGACGATGCCTGTTGTTGTGGACTATCGAAGAAATCGGGGCGCTGAGAAGAACTACCTAACTCATCACCGATAAAAGTAGTACTAAGTATATCTTCCATCACCGCGTAATTATTAAAAGAATGAGATCGCTGAGGGTCACCAAAAACAGTAAGAGCGACAACAACGCTGATAATAATCAATAAGAATTTAAGTTTCACTGATAGAGCATTCAACTTAACTTTATAAGCTTACCCAACTATCGCCTTTTGAATGTCACTGCGTAAGCAGTGCTTTTTATCGTTTTATCACGCAGTAGCAAAACGAAAAGATTTTTAAGCCACGTTTCCCAACTGATTTTATGGAATTGGAGGAGAACCTGATCAGCGAGGAGCTGCTGGAAGAGGCTGATATCGCCTATCATTCGAATTTCTCAAAAGACGTCTTTTTTGAGTGCCCTGTCCTGCTGTCAAGGATACCGGAGCATTTGAGCGATTCAACAATACTTTTTGATGTCAAGGCGCCGCGACGGTCCTCCAGTTCAGTCGAAGCAGAGGTTCACCTGTGCAAGCAGCTGGGATGGCGTCCTGTGCTTCGCGTTGAACCTTCACTCTATAGTTTTCAGGAATCTTTCGAGATTATCAAGCGCGCTGCTGGAATCTCTGACAAAAAAATTGATGTTGCCATGGGCGCGCTCGCGAGAAATGACCTTGACATGCTGCGGCCGTATGTGCGGAGCATTATCGCGCGCATCGAGACAGTCAATCGTGGAATCCAGAAGCGGATTATTCCGAACAAGGAGATCCTCGCCTATCTGACGACGCTTGGTGAAGCAAAAGGATTTGAGCGCGGCATCGATGTTACGCTTGGGATCGGGGAGACACTCGATGACATTACTGGGCTGCTGCGATTTGTCGAGACGCATGCGATTAACAAAGTTACCTACTTTCTTTCGGCGAAACAAGCTACACAACGGAGAAATCCAAGCAGCTTCTATGTCGCGCGGTGGATTGCTGAGACAAGGATTCATTTTCCAAAGATTTGCATTGTGACAGGAACGCTGCCGCAGCGCGAGGCTGAGGTGGGGTTGTTTTTGAAGGCTGGCGCCAACGCTATCACCCAGTTTCCCGCGCTGAAGTTTTTCAACTCAGAATTCTCTCAGGTCATTGAAGAGGAGTGCCGCATTGCTAAACGAACGCTGCAGGGAACGCTCACGGATTATTCGCAGCTTGAATCGCTTGACCGATCGCTTATCAAAGAAGAGGTGCGTGGGAAGCTTGAGAAGTACATCGCGACGATGAAGCGAACTTCTTGACCTCCCGACATTCATGAGAACGTTCTCTTTGCTGTGGATACTTTTTTTCCTCTTTGCGCCGTTAACAGTGGCGGAGGAGAAGGTAGAGAACTACAACGCGTATGAGTCATTAACACTTGACTTTCACCTGCGTTCTGGTGTGCAGATAGACCGGTTTAAGTCAGATGCGCGCATTCAGTCTGTGGAAGCGAGCGTACGTTTTTTCCCAAAAGCGGATTATCGACAACAGGTGTTAATGCTTGAGACCGCATCGCAGCCCGAGGCTGAAGCGAAGACGAAGGATGAGGCTGTTGTCTATACATGGCGCGGCGACATGCCTGGGTCGGCGTTTACCTATGAGATTTCAGGCACAGTCAAGACACTCAATGTGTTTTCAGATGTGCGTCGAGAGATCAAATTCCCATTGCAGCAGCTTGACGACGAGCTTCTCCAGTACACGAGGTCGACAAAGTACATCGACATCAATGATGATATCGAGAGTCAAGCGCGTACAGTTGTGAGCGGAGAAACTGACTTGTATCGCGCGGTGTTCAAGCTTGCGGATTGGGTCAAAAACAATATCAAGTATGACTTAAGCACACTGACTGCCGAGGCTGTCCAGAAAAGCAGCTGGGTTTTTGCGAACAAGGAGGGCGTCTGTGATGAAATTACCAACCTGTTCATCTCTTTCGCGCGCTCCTTGGGGATTCCCGCGCGGTTTGTGAGCGGCATGGTATACTCAAATCTCGATTACAAATTCTGGCCGCATGGATGGGCTGAGGTTTACTTCCCAGGTGTCGGGTGGGTTCCCTTTGATGTCACTTTCGGACAATATGGATGGCTGGATCCATCGCACGTGAAGCTTGACGACGATGCTGATTCTGGCACGCCGACTGCGCAGTACAATTGGGTTACTTACGGGGTGGAGATGCATGCTGATGAGATTGATCTCACGACTGAGGTTCAGAAGACTGGCGAGCTCATTGAAACGCCGGTTGGGCTGACTGTCGAACCGTATACGCTGACTGTCGGTCCTGGGAGCTATGTTCCAATGCTGGTGACAGTGCAGAACAAACGAGATTATTACGTTGCTCCTTCAATTATTGTGCGGAAGGCGCCGCAGTTGACTGAGAAAAACGTGCGGGAGATCCTGCTTGGGCCCCACGAGTCAAAAACGGTTCTTTGGATTATTGAGGTACCAGAGGCTGTGGAAGAGGGTTATATTTACACGTCTGCGCTGGAAGTGACTTCGTCGCATGGCGGGATGGCGGCGTCAGAACTGAAGTATGGGAAAGAGTATGCGACAACAAGCCTGGAGCAGGCGCAAGCTGTCGTGAAATCATACCAAGACAAGAGCAAGAAGCATGAGTTTCGAAACTTGCAGCTGCGCTGTTACCCTGACAAGAAGATTTATTACAGCGGCGATACTGTGACAATCACGTGCGCGGCAAAGAATGACGGCGTTGCGGTGACGTTTGATTTATGCCTGCGAAGCGAGTGCCAGGTTGTTTTCATTGACACCGGCGCCACGAAGAATACGCTGTTTACCGTGAAAGCGAAAGACTCTGGAAGACTCGCGATCGTTGCTGAAAATACTGAGATGATCAAGCACGCGTATGTTGACCTTAATGTGATCGAGGTTGCTGACGTCAGCTTGACGAGCGCACAGCCGAAGACTGTCCCATATAATGACGATGTCCAACTGACGCTGGTGCTCGAATCAAATAGCGAGGTTCATGATGTGAACGTCGATTTTGGATTTGATGTCCTGCATTACGATACTTTTGAGGGGACGCGGACAGTGGTGATCAAAACCAATGGGAAGACAGTGTACAAGGGCCTTACGTTGAACATTGCTTTCAAGGATGCGGCTGGCAAAGCATATCAAAAAACTGATAAATTGGGCATTGAGGTCATTGATGTTCCGTGGCATGCGCGGTTTGCGATGTGGCTGGCTGGCTTTTTTACCTAATTTGGGACTGCTTCTTTTTTGCAAACGTCTGCGCAACAACTAAGGGAAACAGGATAGTGACGTCACCAAAAACCTTGACTGAGTTTTCCCTTGGAAGTATCTTGCCCCATGAAACTGCCTCGTCCGGACGGGCACCAGCGTCGGATCCATCATATTCTTGCGCTGTGTTGAAGTAGACGGCGTAATCACAGCCGTTGCGCATCATGTTGGCGTTGAGGATGTGGTGCTTTACAAGACCAGTTCCCAAGATGATAAGACCAGTCTTTTTCGCTTCAATTGTGAGATCGTTGAGCTTTCTTATGTCTCGCACAATGTCAATCTTGAATTCTGGATGTTCATAGGAGAAAAAGTAAGCCATGTCACCCATTGAACCATCGGTGACTGCCGGGCAGAAGACCGAAATGTTGTTTTTGTATGCCCAATAAGAGATCGATTCTGGATTGTTGATTTCCTTTCCTAACTCATGAATGAGCTCGCTTGGCGTAAGTATGCCGTCTGTTTCTTGGCGCTTGAGCATTTTCTTTAAGAACGGCACGAAGAAGTCTTCGAAGGCGCAGTACCGGGAGTTGGGAATAAATATGTTGCCGGTGCGATTGATGCCTTTCTTGCGAAGCTCTGCTCCGTCCGCGCTGAATGAACCTAACAAGAATGGCTTGATGCACTTGATGATATCTTCTTCTACACCGCCAGCAGTTGTGACAATAACATCGATAAACTTGTGCTCAGCAAGATAACGAAAGATGTCTCTTAGACCAGAGGTAACCATGCTTGACGTATAGCCAAGGAAGATTGTACATTTTTCTTGGCGCATCTTCCTGATGATCTCAACTGCCTTCGCAAAGTGCGTTGCCTGAAAGCCCGTTGTTTTTAGAGACTCGAAGAGTTCATCGTAATCGATGCCTCTATTGAAGTCATATCCGTGGACTTCCTTGAGCCTTTTTGGATCTTTTGTTTCCTTGTCCCTGAGGACGTTCTTCTTGCCGGTTTCTTTGTTGGACATGGTGTTAGCCTTCTGGTGAATGTTAATGATCGACTGATAATTAGAGAAAACGCTTCGGATTTAGCTTGAACTTCTGATTGCGTCCATGTGTTCTTTAATGCTTCTGGCGGTTTTTAAGATTATCTATTGGTCAGCATTACTAGTGATTGTTCTTTCCAAGGTACATCGCCAGGACGTTCCTCAGCGCGCTGTTGGATATGTCAGCGAGCCTTGGATTTAAGCTGTAAGGGTGGCTAGGCTTAGCATGCGCAATCAATACTTTTTGCTTCTTGAGCTTTTCCAGGTACACTATGTACGACCCCAATTTCTCCGGTGGCAGTTGCGACTGAAGATTTCTTTTTATGTTGTATTGCGGAAGGTAATTCTCACCAATAAACTTCTTGGTGTTTGGCTTGAATGCCTTGATTACTGCGTGCACAATCTCCGGGTCGTAGCCTCCTTGCGCTAACTCTTGGTTTAGTCGAGTAATTTCGTCTGACGCGCCTGCCTGCATAATCTCAGACTCAAGTGACACGAGACTTTCCAGTGAGGAGAACCTTTCAGGATGAGAGGCAGGTGTGATATCCCTCGTGGATGTTCTGACAGCTCTAAGCGTCTTCTTGAGCTGCGACAGGTAGTCTGTGAATTTTTGCGGGCTAAAAGTGGTTAGTCCAGAGTTGGCCTCGATTATGCGTTGCGCATCATCACCATTGCCGATCACACCTTCCATCATGCGGTAGCGCGTAGGCAGGTCTAGCGTTGCCACTGCATCAGCTGTCATTGGCGCTGGTTTTTCATTTTGCGATCCACTACCTGCGCGTTCCTGCGCAAGTGAAACAAAAAGGGCTACCCTTTCGCCCTCTGACTGATCAATGAGGCTGTCCCGCACCAAGACATCGATTGTTTTGCATATTGATTCTTGGTCTATTCCATTCAGCACATCTCCGCTTAACTTTTTGCCGTTCCTTAGTTCGTCGAGCACCTGATAAATCATCTTTTCCTGCTCGCTTGCCGTCGTTGCACAGCGACGCATCTCATCTGCAGCTGTGATGAGCTGGTTTACCAGAATGCCCGCTGTTGATTTGAGGATGCCTTGTCGCTCTTGTTCAAATGCAGCTTTTCCGCGATTGATTTCTTGTTGCAATTCTTTTATTTTCAGGTCGTACTCGGGCGTTATTCTTTGTGTAACATTTTTCGCCTTTAACTCATAATCAAAACTAGTATGCTTTAGTTTTTCCCTGACTCCTGTGGCCACACGTGAAAAAAACTGAGGGGTACACTTGATGATGTACACTGTTGCTATATTCAATTTAGATGCTGAAAGGAATTCTACCGGGAGCTTTTTGGTTGCTCTTGCAATAGCCATCTCCGTCATGTCAATCAGGGATGGTATCGCAAACAGGGATCTGATCAACTCCCTGGTCTTTCTCTCCCCCAACATACCTTGTTGCGAGCTCTGTTGCGTCAGCTCGGTCATGTGAAGAACACGTTCAAGTTCCACCTTCTGTTTTTCGTATTCAACATGCAGCTCGTTTGTCGCTTGTGACACTGCAACATTGCGCTCGTCTATAAGGCTGCTGATCTTTACAGAACGCTCGGATTCTCGCTTGTTCAATTCTTGTCGCGTTTCAATAATCCGTTTTCTCATCTCCAGGATCGTCTCCTGCCGTGTATTCAAATACAAGTCAAGCCAGTCCTGCGTCTCTGATCTGGGGCTATTAGGCATTGTTTCTTCCATGAATACTCGTCCTCCCTGCAGTATTTATAAATTTAACTATCGAGTTGTAGTGATATGATGGACTTGCATACTGGTGAATCATTGAGGTTTGCAGGTTAAAGATTCAGAAAACTTTATATACTCTTTAGGCATAACTACGAGTAATACTGGAGAGTAGTGATAACTAATGGCCTTAAGCACATTTGCGCTCATTCAAGGTTACTTGACCGCATTGGTCCTGGTGATTGCGACGGTCCTGTGGTTCAGGGTCAGGCGAGAATACGACGTTGCACGGATCAGGACGCACAAGGTGTACAATGTTGTCCTCCTCTTGACGCTGCCATTTATCTTTCGCATTATTCGGTTCATACCGGAGACCGTTAACATTATGCTGCAGCGGTTTCTGCTCCTGCTTACTTTCATGGCATTTGTTGCTGTGGCTGTCAAGACGTACCGCATGAACACATCAGAGCGCACGAAAGACCTTCGCGAGCTGCTTGAGGCGTCAAAGAGTCACCCTATTCGCCTGGAATTTGCACGGCGCATCATTGAGCCTGAATACAAGAAATTCCTTGAGGAGCGCGCTCGTGTAGGAAGGGAGAGCCGCCTCCTGGAACTGCGAGAGAAAAAGGCGCTTGATGCTTCGAAGAGACTGGAGGAAGAGCAACAGAAGTTCAAGGAGCTTAAGGATATGTTTGCCAAGGAAAAGCAAGAGGCGCGAAATCTTGAGCTTGTAGTCAAAAAACGTGAACAGACTTTCAAGGCAAAGGAGGATGAACTGAACAAGAAGATTGAGGATTGCAAATCTGAACGAGAGCGATATGCGCAGAAACAGCAGGCGTTAAAGGAGAAGGAGGTGCAGCAAGAGCAGGACTACAAGACATTTCGTGATGGGCTGCTGCGCGATAATGACAAGAAGCTTGAAGAGGCGCGAAAGAGATACCTTGAGAAAGCGAAGCAGCGCGAAGAGTCTCTTTTGACGTGGGAACGCGAGATTGAGAGGTATGAGCGCAGAGTGAAGCAGCGCGAGGCGACGCTGAAGAATCTCGATGAGAAATCAAATGAGGTTGCTTCTGATTACGAGAAGCTCAAGCGCCTGGAGATCAAACTGAAGGGAGAAGAGATTGAACTCGAGGCGAAAAAAACTGAAGTTCGCAAGAATACCAAGGAGTTTGAGCGCGAGCGCGATGACTTCCTAGATGAGAAGGATAGGATCGAGCGCTTGTACACGAGAGCGAAAAAGATGGAGGAAGGGGTCCTGAGGGAGCGTGATAGGCTCAAGAAAAAAGAAGAAGAGCTCATCTTGCTTGAGGATAAACTTGAGAAGCTGGCGAAGGAGCTTGGCGTCGCGCGAGAGGTTGTCCGCCCCCCTGAGCAACTTGTGCAGCGCAGGGACAAGAAGCCAAAAAGCATCGGACATGTTTTGCGCCTTGTGAAGAAGAAATTTGGAGGGAACCATGGCAGCTGAAAGTATCTTGATCTGGATGGATGCGCTTGCATTCTTGCTGCTTGCTGTTGCACTGAAGTTCTTGATCAAGAATCGCGAATTTGAGCGACAGGAGGTTGAAAACAGCCTCAATGCGGTGCTCTTCGGCGTTTTCTTTTTGTTCCTAGTTTTCTTACTCTACCTTGTGATTGACATAGAGGCTCTCTATCACGGAGCGCTTGCATCGTTCGTGCCGAATTCAGCGACGTATGCGGGCTACCTTACATTTATTGTGGATCTGGGGCTGCTGCCTTTGTTTGCGATCTGCTTCTTTGTCGGTATTTTCCTTGCACGAGAGCACCTGAAGGATTATCCTCTGGCTGTGGAACAACCTAAAACAAAACCGCGGAAAAATACTATTGATCGGTTTCTGTGATAGCTTGTTGAGTCTGATGGTGATTGTCCTGACTTGAGCGCATATACCTCTCTCTAAACACTCGAACCCCTTCTTTAAATCTATTTTGCCACGCTACCCTTTGTTGACTGTCCGGGTGCGTCTCTCCAAGTATTCTCGCTGCCATATTTGCATGCTCTAAAGCACTTTCTGCACACCGTGTACTGGAACTCGATGCAAACTTCTCAGATTCTATTCTATGGTCATAATCTTCTGTTAAGTACCTGATTCTCTCATCGCTGTTATCTGCTAACTCAGAAAGGTGGAAAGCAGCATCTCCTATGGCTCCATGCGCGTGTGCTAAAAACTTTTGATCAGCTCCTTTATTTAGTTTTATTGCCTTCTTGCTTGCCTCATATGACTTTTTGTACCATGCCTGTTTTTCTTCATTCGATTCAGCTAGCCTTGCAACATTTTTCGCCACATATGAAGCAAAGGCGTACGTACAAGACGCATGAAGCATATTCCCATCTGTTTCACTGTCTTTAGAAGCCCTTATCCTTGCTTCATAGGACTTCTTTAGCCAACTAGCTTTTGCCTTTTTGTCTTCTACGAGGTTGCTTATCTTTTCTGCAATGTTTCCTGCAAATGAGAGAACATACCCTGCAAACCGAGGATTGTTCGCTTGTTCTGCTTTTTCGCCGGACGTCATCCTTTCTTCAAAACATATTTCTCCCCACCTCAACCTTTCAGTTACATCATTAACGATTTCAAAAAGGTGCTGTGACGAATTTCCAGCAAACCTTAGTGCATAATAACCCCCCCTTTCACGACCATGAACGAATGCTAAATCATGGGCTTTTCTTCTCGCTTCATGACTTGCTAGCATCCACTGGATGTTGTATTGGTTGTTCGCTGCCCCCAGTCTTTCTGCAATGTTTCCTGCTAAAAAAAGATGAGTTCTTGCAATTTCCCAATGATCTGGTTCATGTACTGATGCTAACTTTATAGATTGATGGTACTGCTCTTCTAAACCAAGGGTGGTCGCCTTTCCCGTAAGCGCACATGGACTTTTTGTATGTTCACTAGGATCTACGCAGTATTCTCGGCCTTCTTTTGGAATATCTTTTTGATTGTGTTCTCTATTCTCCTGTTGAGCATTTGTTCTTTCTTGCTGTATTTTTCTAAAGATATCTTCTAGTGCGCGCATCTTCTTCAATCCTCTCTCTTCAATCTTTATTTTTCCCATACCACGGCCAATATGCAATCCTTTTTAACTTCTTCTGTTACCGATGTATACCGGCCTTTTCGTATTCCTCTTTTCCTAGCCTCGACAACGCAACAATGCAGATCCCACAAAAGGTTTATAAATTGTTTAGCGACCGTCTTGCTATGGGAAAGAAATACCGCGTTGAATATGACAAGCCTGGCTGCATTGGAGCATTTGCCTGCGTTGCAGTGCTGCCGAAATACTGGGAGGTTGGACAGGACGGCAAGGCCGTTCTTGTTGGCGGGAAGCAGGAAGGCGACAAATTCATTATAGAAATCGACGAATCTGAATTGGAAGTAATGAAGCAGTCTGCTGAGGCGTGTCCTGTGATTGTCATTCATATTTATGACGAAAACGGCAACAAGATCATTTAGTAAAATGATGGGACCTGAACTGAAGTATGGGCTAGGCCTCGTCTTTGTGATACTTTTACTGGCATTTGCCGCTGTTTTTGTCGATCTGGGCACAGGTTTTTATATCGGTGTTGCGAAGTTTCCTATTGGCACTTATGTTTTTTTGTTCCTTAGCACCGTTGTATTTTACGGCGCTTTTTATTTTTGCCTTAAGAAAAAAAGAGATACATTGCCAAGAGGCGCACTCTCATGGCGTCAGGGAACAAAAACCGGGCTTATGCTATCGCTTATATGGGCGATCGCACTCGTTTTCATGGTTGTGAGCATGTGGTTTAGCCTGGCTGACGAAGATCAGCCGGTGCCTTTACTCGAGAAAACGCGATTATTCTGGAACATTCATTCGATTGTTTATCTCTCGTCAGTATTTGCTCTCGCTTTTCTTAGTGGATTAGTGCCAACTCTTCTTGCAACTTTCTTCCTCAGGCGTCGTCCACGGCGACGATAATTATTTATACCTCTTATGCTTGTTTATTAAATGCTCGTGAAGGTTTATTGCAGGAATGGCGACCCTTATTCTGACATGCTGAAGAACATTCTTAAGTATTACAGCGTGGAGTATGAAAACATCGAAGTTTCGAGGGATCACGAGGCGCTGGCGGAAATGATTGCGATTTCCGGGCAAGAGGAGACGCCCGTTCTTGTGGTTGATGGCAAAGCGTACGTTGGTTTTGACCGTGAACAGGTCAAGGAGATCTTACGCCTTCCCAAGGACCAGCGCGAGTAACGCCATTCTCACCGGAACGCCGTTGTGCGCCTGCTGGAAATAGAGCGCGTTTTCTGTTTTGTCCACTTCGTGCTTGATCTCACCGACGCGGGGGAGAGGATGCATAATCTTGATGTCCTTCTTTGCCTTCGCGAGAAAATTGTTGTCCAGTTTATAAGAACCTTTTATTTTTTGGAAGTCTGCCTCATATGCAAAGCGTTCTTTCTGGATTCTGGTTGCGTACAATATGTCCAGCTTGTGAGCAACTTCATTAACGTCTCCATATGCATCGTATGATGCGCCATTGAGTTTCTCAAGCACGTCCTTTGGCATGCGTAACGATTCTGGCGAGATGAAGTGCATGGTTGTGTTGAAATTCTTGAGCGCCAGCGCAAGACTGTGAACAGTGCGCCCATACTTGAGATCGCCGATGAAGCCGATGTGCAGATTTTCGAGCGTTCCCTTGGACTTCCATATCGTGTAAAGATCGAGGAATGTCTGGGTGGGGTGCTGGTTTGAGCCGTCGCCGCCGTTGATGACCGGGTGCTGCGCGATATCAGCTACGATCTTCGCTGAACCGTTATCGGGGTGGCGGATGACAATGACGTCAGCATACCCGTCAATAACCCTCATGGTGTCTGCCAGGTCCTCACCCTTGACGACTGAGCTGTCGCGCCAGTCTGAGAACCCAATTACCGAGCCTCCAAGGCGTTTCATTGCAGCTTCGAAGCTCAACCTCGTCCTCGTGCTTGGCTCAAAGAAGATGGTCGCGAGCAGCTTGCCGTTGAGAAGGGCCGGCTGCGTCATAATCTTGTCAGCTACCTGGAGCACGTGAAGAATCTCTTCCTTTGAGAAATCATTGACGTCGATAATGTCACGGCCCGCAAAGTTCATTCTAAAATACGAAGCGAGATGAACCTCTATAAAAAGACTGTGGTCATGGAGTATACATTACTTTTTCAAAAATCCTCGCTTTTGGCTATCTCTTTTTGAAAGCATTTTGAATGTTCTGGAAAGAATGAGTCGGCGGCGCATTCATCTCAGGACTGAAGCCACGGCGAATTTCCTGCCGCAAGTTCCTTGAAATCTTAGGCGAAACAGGCTTGTACAACTTCGCTATAACTCCAAAATTGGTTGGTAAAACGAGTATATTATTCGCTTAATAGCTGTGTTATGTGCAATTGAGAAAAGCAGCATCATAGAAATCTTTTTTTGTATTCTTTTAACAAAAGAATAGTTGTTCCAGTGTAATTTTCAGGTTCGGATTCTATTTTTTTAAGAGTCTCATAAATATCTTCAAAAAAGTAACTTTCAACTTCTTCAGGATCAGGATCAAATGGTCCTTGTGATATTATTCGAAACAAAGTCATAAATTCATAATCATTATCTGTGAATTTTTTAATTTTAAAAAGCTCTTCAAATTTAATATCCTCATCGTTATTCTTTGAAATATACATTTCTTCAAAGAACTCTCTTTTTGCTCCTTCAAGGTATGATTCCCCTGGTTGAAGATGACCCCGGGGTGCACAATTGTCCAGGATTAGACTTTTTTTGCATACTTCTTTTCTGAAGCAATATTTCTTTGAAAGAATTATTCTTAAAGACGAAGATATTTGAACCTCTATGAAGAATCTTTTCTTTATGACATTTGGATTTTAATTCCTGACCTATTACTTTGTCATTATCATCTACAATATCGACTATTTCATCCATATCGAACCTGAAAATTGTTACACTTATATATTTTACGGCTGCTTTTCTCAACTGTCGCCTGCGGCGAACTTCTGTTAATCGTATATGTTAAGTATAGCATAAGACATTAATAACCGTTACTTTTAAGCATTAAATCTTTTTTTCTGA
>CAYJXL010000025.1:0-15651 GCA_964374125.1 Candidatus Woesearchaeota archaeon
ACAGCATGTAAACTGAAAAACTTTCAGCCAGTCTGCACCTGCTAAAAAATCCTTCAAAACAAGAAGAAAATAAACTGTCAAAGGTCCAGCATCGATGCTCACATCGCTCATTAATAAACCCCGTAATCTGAAAATGTTTCAACAAATTCACCGCAAATTATATAAGTCATTCAATTTCTATAAGAAGAATGGAAACGATAACTATCCCTAAAGAAGAATACGAACGGCTGAAGAAGACAAAAAACGTCGATATGGACCTCGTCAATCAGTTCCTGCAGAGCTTCAGGGACATTAAAGCCGGAAAAGTTCGCCGGGTTAAGTGATTAGAGATTACCCATTTTCTTCATTCTCGTGATTTCTTCTCTGTATCTATCAAGTGCATAGAATATTGAATTTATCACTCTTTGTTGATCTTTCTTTTCGCTTATCGCCACAAGATATACTATGCTAAGCTCGTCATAGATCAAGTAATACACGCGAAATTTGCCAAGCTTTTTCTCTCGAAGCCATGGTGCTTGCAGTTGGTCACCGACGTAGGGGTTGGAAGTAAGCTGCCCTTCAACTTTGTCTATCCATTCCCTAAGCTCTTCAGGTAGCTTTCTCAGGCACTTGTCAAACATTCTCGTATGCAGAACTTCAAACATCAATTATTGGTATGCACTGCTTAATATGGAACTAACGATGAAAAAAGCGGAGATAATGCTGTGTCTGCGAGAAGATTGATCCAAAAACAGAAAACCCTTCAATAGCGTGCACCGTTCGAATAAAACCTTCAAAACAAGAAGAAAATAAACTGTCAAAGGTCCAGCATCAAATAGCTCCGCCTTCACCAAAGAGACCCAACGGCACTGGTGGGCGGGCAGAGTAACTGACGAAAACATTGTTTATGAATAACTCGAAAAGAAAATAAAGCTTATATAGGCAGTCTAAGAAGATGCTAAGGTGAACACCCGGCGAGCGAGCGGACAGTTAAGCATCACCGCCTTGATCGGCATAGTCGTCGTAGTCATCATCATCCTTCTGTACTACATCGTTAACCGCTCCAACGAAACCATCACTGAAGTCAAGACAACCCTCGCCTTTGAGCAAGTCGTCCAAACAGCTCGTTCCTACGTTCACGACTGCACCCAAGAAACATTAAAAGACGCCGTCAAGAAAGTTGCAAGCCAGGGCGGTTATTATCTCCTGCCCGAGGAAAAGAAGGCAGAAACACCTTATGGCACAACCGTTTACGCATACAGCAAGAAGAACGTCCTGATCTCGAAGGGAAACATGAAGCAGGAGATACTTCGTTACATGCAGAACAACATCAAGCGCGTCTGCAAGCTCGAGGAATTCAGGGACGCGACATTAGCCCCGCACGAATTCTCTGGCACGTTGTTGTTCAGCGCAAACAAACTGACATTGCAGATGAAATGGCCCATCGACGTCTCCCGCGGCGACGCAAAAAGCGCTATCAAGGACATGACCGTGGAATTCGAAACCAGGCTCGACCAAATGCATACGCATCTCAACAACCTCATGGAAGAGCTCGACAATGACATTCACATGGCCAGCTACAAGTTCCCCGAAGGCATGGACATCCATGTTCTCCAGGAAAACGACGAAGCGATCTACGTCCTTACTGACAGCCTTTCCGTAATCGACAAGAAGCCGCTGCGTTTCTTCTTCAAGGTGAAGCGATGATCTTAAAGTTCTCGCCGAGAAGCCCTCGCCAAAGAAATCCAATAATCTGAAAATCTTTCAACAAATCCACCGCAAAGGATATAAAGACTCTACGCCATAAAGACAGTACCATGAGCGAAACGATACTCAAGCAGATCGCGAAGGATATAACCTTCGTCAAGGAACGCGTCATTGACATAGAAAGCGAACTGGCTGATTTGGCGAGCGACTTGGAAGAGGTACGGCCAGAGTACCTTGAAAAGCTCAAAAAGATAGAACAACAGCACGGAAAAGTCTTCGAAAGCAAAGAAGCCTTCCTCAAGTTCTTGAAGCATGAATTATGAGCTCAGGCCAGAGCTTCAAAAGATCTTAGCGAAGCTCAAAAAGAAGGATAAGGAGGCTTTTGATCAGATTCTCCAGAAGATCGAAGAAATCGTCAGCACTGATCCTGAACATTATAAGAACCTCCGATATGACCTGAAGCACATCAAACGCGTCCACGTCAAGAAGTCTTTTGTTCTAGTATTCTCGTACAAGAAAGAAGAACAGTTCATCTCGTTCCTTGACTACGATCATCACGATAATATTTACAAGAAACGGTACGTCGTCGATTAGCATGTTGAAACGAGAAGATGATACCTTGTTCGCGTAGTTGCACCCATCGTATCAATCATTCGAATAAGGAATCAAGCTCGTCTTCGAAGGTACAGCATCCGATACTGAAGCCATTACCAAAGAAATCCAATAATCTGAAAATCTTTCAACAAATCCACCAGAAGGAATATAAACATCCAGCAGCCCGCATTCCCATGCTTTCAGAGCAACAATCAGAAATAAAACAAAAGCAAGCGCATGCATCCACGGCCAAGCTCGCGTCTCTCATCAAGGACCCGAAGTTTATCGCCGTCGTTGTTCTCCTGCTCGCGCTTGTTGTCGTCTACAACCAACCAGGGAAAGAAGAGCCCTTGCCGCTGCTCCAGGAGATCATCGAGCCGCCCATCATCGCCCCGCAGGAAGAGCCGAGAGAAGAAAAGCCCCTGTATGTGTATATTCCCGATACCTACAACGACCGGGTGCAGGTCTTTACCCTCAATGGCTCCTTTGTAACAGCATTTGGTGGTCGCTGGAATGAAACCCACGCCCTCAAGTTGCCGACAGATGCTCTCGTCAGTGAAGACAAGCTCTACGTCCTCGACAAGGGCAACAGCATGGTCAAGGTTTTCAACCTCTCCGGAACTCCTTTGCTGTCGTTCGGCGGAAAAGCAAAGTCAAGCCCAGGTCTCTGGTATCCGCAAGGCTTCGATATTATCAGTGATAAGCTCTACATTGCCGACACCTATAATCATCGCGTCGTCATCTATGACGCAAGCGGCATCTTTCTCAAATCCTTCGGCATGAAAGGCAAGGGCCCTGGAAAGTTCAGAACGCCGACAGACCTCGCCATCGACAACAACTTCGTCTACGTCGTTGACACGCAAAACCAGCGCGTCCAGAAGTTTGATCTCGATGGCAATTACGTCGCTCACTGGGGAACCTATACCTCTCGCGAGGAAGGCTTTCGCTTCCCGTTTGGCATAGCCGCGGTCAACAGCCTCGTGTACGTCTCCGATTCCAACAACCACCGCATCAAGGTCTACACGAACAATGGCACGCTTCTCAGCATCTTCGGCCGCTTCGGAAAAGACGAGCAGCAGTTCAAGTTCGAAAGCAAGATCTGGCCCCTCAACAATAACCTGTACATCGCAGATACATTCAACAATCGCATCAAGGTCTACTCGCTCAACGGCACGTTCCTTTTCCTTTTTGGCAAGCGTGGCAGGGGCGCTGGCGAATTCCGAGCTCCAGGAGGCATCCGTATCATCAGCAAGGGCATCATCAATGCGTCGCTCTCAAACGAAACCACGCGTCCGTTTACCTAGTTTTCTCTCTTGAGCTGAAATGTGCTCGCCATCATCAGCAGTCCAATGAGCGCAGCGCTGACGAACGCAACCAGGACATAGTCTTGATTCAGGATCAGGGCAGCAATGCTTCCAATCGCGCCAAGAATGCAGAGAACGAATCCAGCGTCATGCACGGTGTTTTTGGTGTCCATGATATTCACGCAGCTGTGCCATAAAGATGAGCTAAACTCTCGTCATGATGAATTTCGTCGGCACCACATCCGTGCCTAAGATTCCCTGGATCCGAAAGCCGCGGAACACCGCATCAAGCACAGGCTCCTCGAGCGAAAGGCGCTGGAACGTCTTCTCCGCAATAAAAAGCAGAAAAGCATGCAGGTCGTCTTTTCCTCGGAACACGAGCGTGCTTTTTAGCTTTCGTCCTTCGCGTATCACCTCAATAAATTCCCCAGGCCCGTTGCAGATAATTTTCTCAACCGCAGCATCATGGATCAATGGCTCAACAACATTATAGCTCAGCAGGTCGCGAACAAGATAGTACTTGAACTTCAGATAGTCATCCTCATAGAACTCGGTCTTCGCAACTTTCGCGCTCTTGTGCAGCTGCTTGATCAGCGCTCGCCGCGTTTCCAGGACTCCAGGCTCGTCCTTGATGTCATTCTCTGCCTGCTTCAGCAGACGAACGTCCGCATCAGAAATGTCAGGTTCAAACACATTGTACGCGTCATCAACCTCTGCTTTCGCCAGGACTTCATTCGTCTCGCTGTCCACAACCAGGTTCAGCATTACAACCCTTTGCATTTGTTCTTCAGGATGCTCAGCAACTTGCGCTCGCATGTTCTCGACTGCTGGCGCCTCGACTTCTGCAATCGATGCCCTGAACTCCGTCGTCTGCACTAAGCCCTGTGCCACAAGCGCTTGCCGCTCTCGTTCCAGTCTCGCTCGTTGCTTGTGTTCTCTTTTCTCACGTTCCGTCGCCAGTTCCTTCGCCCGTGCAAAAATAAGTTCGTTTGTTAATCGTCGAATGACGCCAGCGCGTTTCCCGGCTAGGGGATTTTTGATCTGAAAGAGAATCTTTTCAATGTCCTTGTTGACCTTGTCCTCGATTTCGTTGTACAGAAAATGAATCTCGTCCATCAGAGCGTCCGCGGCAATGGTCTCTCCAGTGGCGGCATCGAGGTAAACCCGATAGGCGTCTTCTCCCGAATGTATTTTTCCAGCAGGATCAGTCCTCGCGCAATCACCTTGTTCTGTTCCAGCAACGCCTCAAGCTGCTGCGCCAATGGCTCTTTCACCTCAGTTTTCTCGATGTTCTTTGCAGCTTCCTCAAACAGCGAAAGAATTCTGTCCATGCGATCAACCATCTTGCTGACTGTCTCGATCAGGCTCAGCGACGCCTTTTCCAGCGTAATCGTGTGCTGCAGCAACTCCTCAGATACTGAATCACCCTCTGTTTTCATGGCAACCTCTTTATGTCATTATGGTATGACCCTGTCGATGACGTATAAAAAGCTTTCTTTTGCGCAAAAAACGCCATGCTTAAATAAACTGACACATGGTCAAACGTTATGATAGAGGGCGTATATCACAAGGGCAAGCGCTTGGGCCAAGTTGATCACGCAAGGCAGGTCATGGTGATGAAGAGCATGGAATCGCTTGAGACGCTGCTGCAATTGAAGCCAGAGGATGAGGTCGAGTTGCGTTCTTCACAAACAGAAAAGTCAAGAACACAGATGTACGGGGTATTCAGAAGAGAAACGCTTCTGCAGATGAACGCCATCTTCCCCTCGTACAAGGCATTCACGGTGTATTGTGGCTATGACTGCATGTAACAGAAATGACGAAATTCATTGTGTTCATCCAGCCGCAATCTTTTAAAGCTTGTATGATGACGCAAAAAGATGCAACCATTCAAGAAAGCTCTCGAATATCTCGCAGGAACGGATTTTAGCCAGCGCGCTTACAGATATGCTTGCTGCGTTGGCGAGTTTGAAACCGATGAAGACCAGCTCAAATACCGCAAGCGCACGCTGCGCGACCGCATGTTCTTTGCGTGCACAGGCACGTACATTGTCAACGTTTGGGAAGCAATCAATATCAGCTGCTTGCTGACGGATGCAGACCGCCTCCAGCCCAGGCAGCTCACCACGCATCTTACACTGGGAGTCTTGCTTGAGGGCATGCGCTATCTGCTTCGCCGTAACTTTGATGCGTTCGAACGAAGTCAGTATGACGATCTCGACAAATTCAAGAGAAGCATCCAAGGCAGTGTCAATGACATGAGAGACAACCGCGAGCTCAAGCGTCAGTTTGCAGACTGGGACAAAGATTGGAAAGAAGCGGCAAGTGACGATGACGCCGACGTTGCATAAAAACATTTAAATAACAACAAACGCCCGCTCCAGTATGGAAAAGGAGCTTGGCATCACTGTCAAAAGAGACAAGGACTTTTCAGAGTGGTACACCCAGGTCATCCTCAAGGCCGATCTCGCGGATTATTCTCCTGTCAAGGGATGCATGATCATCAAGCCCAACGGCTATGCCATCTGGGAGAACATCGTCGCGTACTTCAACACGCGCCTCAAGGAGCTCAAGGTCAGGAACGCGTATTTCCCTCTGTTCATCCCAGAATCATTTTTCAAGAAGGAAGCAAAGCACGCGAAAGGCTTCACCCCTGAAGTTGCATGGATCGCAAATCAGGAGGGAGAGCGCCTTGCAGTTCGTCCAACCTCAGAGACAGTCATGTACGACGCGTACGCCAAGTGGATTCGTTCCTATCGCGATCTTCCCCTGCGCATCAATCAGTTCAACAATGTCGTTCGTTGGGAAACCAAGCAGACTCGCCTCTTCCTCCGTACACGGGAGTTCCTCTGGCAGGAGGGCCACTGCGTCTACGCAACAAATGAGGAATGCGAAAAGGAAACAGAACTCTATTTGAAGGAGTACAAGAAGCTTGCTGAAGACATCCTTGCGATTCCTGTTCTCACTGGCAAGAAAACAGAATCAGAAAAGTTCGCTGGTGCATTCTATACACTGTCAATGGAAGCCCTGATGCCTGACGGACGCGCATTGCAGATGGCAACCTCCCACAACCTTGGCCAGGGATTCGCTGAAGCATTCGGCATCTCGTTCCTTGGCGAAGACGAGCAGAGTCACACCCCATGGCAGAACTCCTGGGGATTCTCCACGCGCCTGATCGGCGCTCTTGTCATGGTCCATGGCGACGATAAAGGCCTTGTCTTGCCGCCGCGCATCGCTCCAATAAAAGCAGTCATTATTCCGATTCTATTCGGAAAGAATGACGACAAGGTTGTTGCAGAAGCGCACACTATTGCGGGCACACTTCAGGACATTGTCGTTGACGACCGTTCTGGATACACTGCTGGCTGGAAATTCAACGAGTGGGAGCTCAGGGGAGTACCGCTCCGCATCGAGATCGGTCCAAAGGACATCGCCGCAAAGCAGGTCGTCTTCGTCCGTCGCGATACCGGCAAAAAAGAGGCAGTGCCCATGAAGGAAATCAAAAAGCATTTCGAAAAGACGCTGGACGACATTCAAAAGAGTCTTTTCCAGAAAGCGAAGAAGTTCCTCGATGCCCGCATTGTTCATGCAAAGTCATTCAATGAACTCAAGAGCAACCTGGCAGACGGCAGCATGGCGCTTGCGGAATTCTGTGGTTCAGAACAGTGCGAGCATGAAGTCAAGGAAGCGACAACAGCAACGCCCCGCATCATCGCATCAGAAAAGAAAGGCAAATGCGTTGTCTGTGCCAAACATTCTTCGATGGACGTCTATTTCGCAAAGGCGTACTAACGTTTATGGCTGATAGCTTTTATGCAATCTATTCGCTGCAGACTGCCGTCGCAGGAGCTCATACGTCGCATATATGCCAAAACCAACCCCATCGCAGTACTCGCATTCGCCGAAAGAGTCAAGCAGTTGTTCCAAAACATGGTAGATTACGGGATTTTCATGCTCGAGCTGTCGCGCAAAATCTCTTCCAACAGGGCTTTTTTTTGTCTCTCGCAGCACGAGAGCGCCAAGCGTCGCAAATGTTTCCTGGCTGATCACCGGCATCCCATCAGGCGTCGTATCAGTCATCTTGGATCTCCCGTTGCCGTGGCTTGATAATCTTCACAGTCTTGATCGATTCCACATAAGGGCTTTTCTGCAGGTATTCAAGCGCCTCTGACGTGATCTCCGCAGTGAATGCATTGCCCTCGTCAAACGTGTCAATAATTTTGATGCGATGCTCCGCAAGTAACTTCGAAAATTCGGTTTTTTTCTCCTGAAGCAGCCGCTTAAAATCTCTTGCGTTTCGTGCTTCAAACTTGTTGTTGATCTCAATGACCACGAGCGCTCTGTCATCGCCCTGTAACTCTTGGAGAACATCAGGCTCAACAGACGCTGTTTCACGTTCATCATGGCCGTCAACTTCAAGAACTTCGTCAACGATCGCGCCAGAACCGCGATAAATTGACGCTCCTGTTTCTGCTCGCTTGCACCCAACCAAGATCACCAGGATCACGACAAGCAACGCTATACTTTTCATAAGACTCCCCCTATCGTTTGCTCTTCAATTTTCGCAATCGTTCCGACGTTGTCGACTCAATGTCCTGCAGCAGGGAAAGGCCTTCAAGTTTTGAACGCAGGTCCGCCTGCGCCTCATGTTGCGCGATTCTTCCCATGACCACAAGATCCTCGTTGTCCTTGAAATGGCTGCGCAAGTACCCCTCGCGCGCGAACCCAAAGCGCGCAAAGAACTCTTCATGCTGCGGAAACGCCAGTGCCGTGATCTTCCGCGCATTGTTCTTGAAGCAGAAGTCAAGCGCCGCGCGCACCAGCTGTTCTCCATATCCTTTGCTGCGATATCCTTTGCGAACGACCAAGTCTCGAAGCTCTGCAAGGTTTCCCTCATGCAGAACAACCGCAACTACTCCAACGACTGCTGCGCCTTCTTTCAGCGTCAACGTCACGTCTTGCTTGATATCCTTTGCGTGCCCCTTCCGCAGATATGACTCAGCCCACTGTTGCGTGTACTCCATGCCTCGTTCCTTCCAGTACTCGCGGAGAATTTTAGCAGTTTCTTGAATGTCTTCCTTTGCGATAGGTGTTATCATTTACCACAGCCCGCGCCACTCTTGCCAGAGAGGATACCGCATAGAGTAATAAGGATCAGCGTACCCCCGGTAGTATGGCCTGTAGTATGCTCCCGCGTACGGATAATTGTATTGATAAGCATACGATCCATATGCGCGATAGTACCTGGGATATGGCCTATAGTCGCCCCATGCCGCAACTTCAAGCGACGAAACAAGGAGCAGAGCCAATACCGCAAGCGCAATAACAGTTGTTTTCATTGGACCCCCCAAACCACTCTAAAGTGATTAATACATTTAAATAAATTGTTATTTTGCAACATATATGTCAAAAAATACAGCTGCGTAGAAAGATATATATACATCATGAATCTTTTTACTATAAAACAAAAAAGGGGGGAGCACCATGAAGCGTTCAAAAGCCCGAAAGAAAAAAGCCGGTTCTAAAATGCGTACAAGAAGCGTTGCGAAGCGAAAGCAGGCACGAATCAGGAAGCCCGCAAGGAAAGCAAGGAAAGTCGTGCGTCATGTTCCGAGGAAGGTCATCCGTCGTGCAGCAAAGAGCATGATCCGCAGGCCTGCTGTTCAGTTGCAGAAAGAGGCGCAGGCGGCGCTGATGCCGCGACCGAAAGCAGCAGTGCTGGCGCAGGCGAATGTCATCGTCACGTTTGATCCAAACAAGCCTTCAAGCGCCCGTGCTGAAGTCGAGCGTGTGCTTCATGACATCGGCGAGACAGCCAGGATTGAGGAAAGCCGTATTCCTGGAATCTTTAAAGTGGCTCTTGCAAATCCAAAATCAGCCATCCGAAAGCTGGTGGAAGTCTGTCGCAATTCTCCAGAGCGCTTTAATCGCACCTTTCACTGGACACCGATTGATCGCTGGTGCCATACGAACGTGAATGAGATGCAGAACATTGTTCGCGAGCTTGCGCAGGAAATCCGCAATCAGGAAAGCTGGAAGATCTCTATCGAAAAGCGCCAGTGCAACGAACACGAGCGCGACCTGGTCACTAAGCTTACAAGCGTTATTGACAAGAGCAACGTCAACCTCAGCGACCCTGACAAGATCCTCAAGGTCGATATCCTTGGCAATGAAACCGGTCTTGCTGTCCTTGGACGCGATGAGTTCCTGAACGTCAGCAAGTTTCGAAGATAACTTAATAAGTTCTTCTTTTTTCTTCTTGTCATGATCTACGAGCCTCGTGAGGATTCCTATCTGCTTGAGAAGTGCGTAAAAAAACTTGCAACAGGCAGCGTCCTTGACATGGGAACAGGTTCAGGCATCCAGGCGCTCGCCGCGCGTCCAAAAGCGCGCAGCGTCCTGGCATCTGACATCAATCCCGAGGCAGTAATGCGCGTCCAGCAGCTCGGCATCACGTCCGTGATCTCCCATCTTTTTGAAAATATCCAGGGAACATTTGACACAATCATCTTCAACCAGCCGTACTTGCCAAAAGATCCAGACGAAGATCCAGAAAGCGCGTTGAATACCGCAGGCGGAAAACATGGCCACGAACTCTTGGAGCGGTTCTTGCGTGACGCGAAAAAGCATCTGGCAAGGGACGGAAAAATACTTCTGGTCATCAGTTCATTGACAAAAGACGCATGCAGTCTCTTCAAAAAACATAGGTATGCTTATAAGATCCTCGAACAGGAGAAACTTCCCTTTGAAACGCTCTCTGTGTGCGTCCTGCATGGAAAGGTTTAAATGACTCGCCTCAGCCGCTCATCGGATGGTGCTTTTCAGCCGCCCACATCATACAGACTCGGTAGTGAAAAATGTCTACCACCGGGTACTTGGGTATCCGCATATAGGTTCACGGATCAGGGGCAGTGCAGTCTTTAAGTTGTTCAACCTTCCGGTATCCGCTCGCGTCCTCGACATTGGCTGCGGCAACGGTTTGTTCTCATTTGAGCTTTGCAAGCGCGGCTACAATGTCGTCAGTGTCGATCTCTTAGTCGGCGTCAGTTTGCACGATATCGAAGACCTTCAGACGATTTTTCGGAAAGCGCAGTACGCGCTCAAGTTCGCCAGCGGCGATGCCACCGCGCTGCCGTTCAAGGACAAGAGTTTCGACGCGGTCAACATTGCGGATGTTATGGAACACATTCCTGACCACGACAAAGCAATGCGAGAAATCCATCGTGTCTTGAAAGACAGCGGCGTTCTGGTCGCATCGACGCCTGGCATCGGATTTCACGATGGCAAGTTCAAGCCGTTCTTTCGGTGGCTCAAGGATCACACGCTTCTTGGCAAGCTAAGGATATGGAATGAGAATGAAATCTATAAGGAGATCATGATGAACAACAAGCATCATGTTCGCGAATACTCGCTCGAGGATTGGAAACAGCTCGCGCAACACAATGGTTTTGTGCTTGAGGATTGGAAACCAGAGTACAAGTTCTTCGGCGCATTGTTCATTGAGCTCTACCACTCCTTTATCTTGTTTCGGAAACACTCCCAATACATCTTTCTATTCTTCTACCCCCTCGTGCTACTTGACAAATTCATCCCGGCACGCGGTACAGGCATAGCAGTCCGTTGTAGAAAGCTTTTTTAAGAGCATAACGAAAATGAGATGCATGAATCTCGACGACGAGACGCTGCGGAAGTACATGAAACACTGCATGGACTTGACCTACAACGTGTTACTTAGTCTGGCACGCCCCTACGTCGGAGCGATTGTTGTCACACTCGACGGTCGCATCATTGGCAAGGGCTATCGTTCCTATGTTCCAGATACAAACTTACTGGTTCACGCGGAAAGGATGGCTATAACCCGCGCGCAGGAGAACGTGCGCAGCGCAACATTGTTCACAACGCTTGAGCCTTGCCCGCCGGATAACCGTACAGTCAAAGGGCGGCACATTTTCAAGAGTTGCTGCGAACTGATCATTGACGAGGGTATCGTCCGCGTGGTTGTTGGCGCAGTGGATAATTCGTCGTCAGTAAGAAAGCGTGTAGAGGGGGGGTGTGGCATTCGTTACCTTCAGCAACATGGCATACAGGTCATTCGTTACACTGGCCTTGAACGCGTCATTCTTGATCAGCTGGTGGTCCCCCATGCACACTTCAAAATCTGAAGACCACAAACAAGAGTTCCAGAAAAAGATCCTGTCATGGTACGCAAAGAACAAGCGCGATCTTCCATGGCGCCGCACAACAGATCCGTACAATATCATGGTCTCCGAAATCATGCTGCAGCAGACCCAAGTTGACCGCGTTATGCCTAAATATGAGTCATTCATTCAGTTATTTCCAACAGTGCGTGATCTGGCAAAGGCGCCGCTCAGTAAGGTGCTCGAGTTGTGGAGTGGACTGGGCTATAACTCAAGGGCAATTAGGTTGCACGAAGCCGCGAAGATAATCTGCGAGAGATTTGAAGGCAAAATACCTCAAAATCAAGAAAAGCTCCTCTCGCTCCCAGGCATTGGACCGTATACTGCAACTGCAATTCTGTCATTCGCGTTCAATCTCCCTTGTCCATGCATCGATACGAACATTAGAAGAATCCTCATGCACGAACTGAAGCTTCCAGCATCGACGCCGCAGAAGGTTTTATGCAATATCGCGACTACACTCATACCAGAGGGACGTTCGCGTGATTGGCACAACGCTTTGATGGACTATGGGTCTGTTGTCTTGACTTCAAGGACTACAGGAATAAAATCATTAACAACGCAATCAAGATTCTTGCATTCACGCCGCTGGTATCGTGGTCAGGTTATGAAAATGCTTGTCGAAGAAAAACAAACGACGATCGAGGAACTTTGCAGGCGATTCGCGCAAGATAAACAATGGATTGCTGCATTGATCCGAGAAATGCAACACGAGAATCTCCTGCGAAGCGACGATGACTTGGTTTTACTGCCTGACTGAAAGTCCATTGACAAGCTCATCAGCAGTCACAAGATGATACAACGGTGCTCGTAGCTTAGTTTTGCTTTCGCTGCGGTTAATAACGACATAACATCCAAGAACGGCTGCACCGGTCTTTCTTACTGTGCAAATCATACGGTTGAGACTCTTCCCTGTCGTCAAGACGTCGTCAATGATTGCAACAGCATCGCCCTCTCCAGGGACATGACTCTCAATCAGGCTCATATTGCCATATTCTTTTTGATGTTCTCGAATCATCGTCAACCGAAGACAGTATTTTTCTGCAAGTGTCGTCGCCAACGGAATGCCGCCATATCCCTCTGCGGCGACGCACGTAGGTTTCACCCTCATGCGATCCCATAGTGTATCACGCAAAACGCTGAGAACATACGGATCACCATACGCTTTCTTGAGGTTAAAATAGACGTCGCTCTCGCCAGCGTTCTTGAGCTTTGTTGGTCTGCGTTCCTCTATCTCAAGTTCTCTTAACAACTGAACAAGATCGTTCTTTTCCATGTTATTTATGGTACCTCTCCTTCTTTATAATCGTATATGCCCTGTACACCTGTTCCATGAGAATCACTCTCGTTAGCTCATGCGGCAAAGTCATAGTCGAAAGCGAAAGAAGAATGTCAGCATGTTTTTTCACATCCGGCGAAAGCCCTTCTGGCCCGCCAATAATGAATGATACATCTTTCGTCAAACTTTTCATAAAAGTCGCAAACGCAACAGACGTGTATTGTCTCCCTTCTTCGCTCAATACGACACGAAAGGTAGCCTCTGATTTCTTCAAAAGCGCTTTCGATTCTTCTTGCGGCGTTGAATCCTTCACCTCAATGCACCGTGCTGACGCATAGTGCTGCAGGCGTTCCAGGTAGTCATGGACGAGTATCTGTAACTCCTTGCTTTTCAATTTTCCGACGCAGATAAATCTGATATCCATGGTTGTAGCGGGCTCGAAGGGATTTGAACCCTTGATTTCCACCTCCGGAGGGTGGCACTCTATCCAAGCTAAGCTACGAGCCCAGCGGGCCCGGCAAGATTTGAACTTGCGACCCTCGCCTCCGTCCGCGACCTAGGACGGCGATGCTCAATCCAAGCTAAGCTACGGGCCCTTGATTAGAATGTCCATCGTTACCATATAAATGTTTTCAACCAAGCAGTTCAACATTCCGATGCTGGCTCATCGCCTTCAACAACTCGCGCCCAACATTGCTCTTCTTGTGCACCCTGATGTCGCCTTTCTTGCTGGCAATCGCCGAAAACAAGAACTTCTCGTCAACGCAGACATCGACGTTCACCCCAGGCTTCGTATACAGCAAGACATAATCCTTGTCTTCTTGCACCTTGAACTTCGTCGCCCTCTTCACTTCCTCCAGTTCCTTGACTTCAATGCCTATGCCAAGCTCCTCTTCAATGCTTGTGATGGTGCTTCCGCCAGTTCCGATGATGCGCGCGATGTCTTTTTCAGGTACGTACACTACAGCTTTTCCGTCGCTTACAACCTCAACTTTTGCGCTGTGCGTAAGCTGCTTGAAATATCTCTCAATCTCATTTGCGGCAAGTCGTTTGATACCTCGCTGTTTGGATTCTTTCTCTACAGGTATAACAACCGTCTCCTCTCCGTAAGAGTAGATCTCATACATCAGCTTGTTTGTCTTGAAGTCCTTCACCTCGATCACCGGGCGTGCTAAATCAGCCTCGGTCATGCCGCTCGGCGTCTTCACAGCCATGTTCAATGTGTAGATCTCCTTCAAGTTTCCAGCTTCAATCAACATGATTGTGTCAACAACAGAGGGAATCATCCCAACTTCCAACCGCGAAACAAATCTCTGGATTGCGTCAATCGGCGTTGCCGCATGCAAGACTCCAACAACGTTCGCAGCTCCGAGTTTAAGATCGGTGTAGAGTTCAAAATCCGGCGTATCCCGAATCTCATCAAACAGGATATAATCTGGTCTTGACAAGAACAGAATGTCATGGATCTCCTCACTGTTCGCAAAGTTCTTCGAGTACTGCGTGATCTCGTCAGATAGCTGCAAATCTCGTGGAGACTCTATCGTCTTGACAATTTTTTGGTTCTTCGCAAGCATCTCCGCGATCGCTTGGGCTATAGTCGACTTGCCCGAGCCAGTCTGGCCGACGATTAAAAAGCCAGAAGCGAACTCCTTCACACGTTGTAGGATCTTTTCCGGCAGGTGATAATCCTCAATGTCCAATCGCTTGATCGGATGCACAGCAGTAATCTCCCATCCGTCAGAAACAGGAGGCCTCACAATGACAATCCTGAAGTCCTTGTACTGCACGATCGTCGATCCTCTTCGCGATATTTCCACAAATGTCTTCGGATCGACTCTCGAGTATTCAACAACCTCTTTCGCAATATTCTGCAAGTGCTCCGACGATAGTTTCTGCTCTCCGACCTGTTCAAGCTTCCAGTTGCCAGGCGCGCCGCGCTTCGCCATCGGATAGCAGTCCTCCTTCAGGTGAAGGGACATGGTCTGCTCGTCAAAATACTTCTCGATCTCCAGCTTCGCTTTTGTCTGCCGCAGGTTAAAGTACTTGACTTCAATCCCGAATGCTTTCGCAGATTCAGTTTGCACTTTATCCGCAGTGATCAGCGTCGCGTCATGCTTCTTCGCAAGCTCGCGGATATACGCGTCAATTTCGCCAGACTTTGCATACTTGATCTGCTGGTCCGTTGGTCGATCGCCGATGAATTCCATCGTGACGCCAGGCTTCTTGAGGTTGCGTATTCCCTGAATCTCCTCAAGTCCCAAGAATCCAATCTCCAACCCCCGGTTTGCCTGGCTTTCCAGCTCCGCAATTACCACGTGAGGAATCAGGATCGTTCCCTTGATCTCGTTCTTTGTGATTAAATCAGTAACCAGTCGTTCAATTAAGACACTGGTGTCTGTAACATACTTTTTCATAGTTATTTCTCCGAAACCCTTATAAAGGGTCTATTGTTTATAGTATTGTTAGATATTCGAGAACACGCAATGTTTAGGATATCTAACAGCTGTTTTAAGTCTTTTTAAATGTTTTGTTATGGCTAGACCGTGTAACTTAACGGGTGATTTCTCTTGTTTTCAAGAGAGATCCCTCT
>CAYJXL010000026.1:0-15107 GCA_964374125.1 Candidatus Woesearchaeota archaeon
GTCGCGTCTTTTTTTATTGGGTCTTATGTAACATAATCTAGTCAGTTATCTATATAATGAACTCGCTCCTTAGTAACTGTTATGCGGCAAAACCAGAAGATCTTTCAAGAATGTGCGAAGAGTTTCCCAAAGACTTCAAAAGAACCCCTTCTCCAGCAAGTCATCCCACGTCAAATCGCCAACCAAGTAAGCAAACTCCTTCGCCGTGATCACAGGCTTTGAAAACTTTGAATAATCATCAATCGCAATCCTCGGACAGGCAAGTTCAACAAACGCTCCAATGTCGTACAGATTAACAAGCTTGTCATTCGTCACCTCGTTCATCGAAAGCAACACCGATTCTTTCCTCAGCTTCTTCAATTTCTCCTGCACATGCGCAAACGAGCCGAAGTGCTGTCCGATCTTCGTGCTGAGAATGATGCCGATCCGCTGAGCCTTCCGCACCCCCTCGATGGCAGCCATCCGTTGCTGGATTATTTTCTTCTTCAGGGGTCCAACATCAATGATTTCTTCACTTGCCGGATCCACCAAGATGACAGGCTTGTCAATCGACAACGCCGCCCCCAGCGCATGGAACTTGTTCGCAATCACGAGCACGCAGTCAAGTTTCTTCGTCTCGAGCTTCAATCCCGTGTACTCGCAACCCAACACTTGTCCAACGTAGAACGCATGTCCTTTCCTGTCGGGAATAACAACATTCTTTCCACGCTTCTCCAGCAGCCGCTTCACATCAGCTAATTGATGGATGTGCTGCACCGACGCCACCAGCCCTATTGTCGTCCCTTTCAGGAGCTTCAGCGCCTTTCTCACAATCGGCACAATATCCCTCGCAAACCTCGCCTCTACGTAAACAACAGGAAAATCAATCTTCATAAACGGCGCATGCCCATAAATCACAACCAAATCAGCATGAAGCGCCTTTGCTTCGGCAACCGCAACATCGCACGCGCCCCACAACGGTTCACCAGAAATAATCGTTTCAACTCCTGTTTTCTCCTGAATGAGCTTCGCTAACCGAAACCCTTCCTTCTTCAGCCCTTCTGGAAGCTGCAGCAATATTCTTTTCGGCTTCCTCTCCCCGACCTGTTCAATCAGCTTCTCTTCCTCGAACGCATACATGAATGCTAAGAGCTAAAAACAAGCTTTTAAAGGTTCTTGATAGGTCACGATCTCTGCACGTGCTCTTCTTCTGGATGCAGTCTTCTGTTCAGAACCGCTCATGTGATCCTGGATGCTCGTACCCTGTATCTGTTCACGTGAACAAAAAAACAGGAAAGAAGGCATGCGAATAAAATATTTCGATTGTTCACAGTATACATTTTTGATCACGATAACATATTAAATAAAGCCATACTACCGAACGAACAAAATCATTCTCAAGACGTCAGCGTCGGCTTCCGATACTCAATCTTCACTGGTTTCTGATCGTGCAACAAGTTCGTGATTCTCGCGCGTCCGCTCCGGTCAACCTTGGCTTCCACTTCAGTGGCTCGCTCAGGCAACATCGCTCCTCGCTCCATAAAATACTGCTCAATTCCATACTCCACAGTCATGTTCGCCACCCCAACAAAACGAACGTCGCCTTTCAAAAAGACACCAGACAAAGGTCGCGCCGTGCTCGCGCCAGCATAGCGCCAAACACCACCAGCATCAGGCTCCACCAGCACATAAACAGCATCACCTTCGCCAACACCGGTAAGGGCAGGAATCAACCCCACGTCATACCCAATCGTCAGGTACTGTCCTCGGAGCACATCAAAAGGATCAATCGGCCGCGTCGCCAAAACAATCGTTGTTCCCCGCCACAAAGGCAGCGCCAAGTACACAATAAAAACTCCAAGAAGCGCAAACAATACCGCCAAGACGCTAACAAGTCTCAGGTACTCTTTCCTTTTGCCCGACGTACGAGGTTTCTTCTCCATCGTTCCACAAAGTACCCTCCTGCAAGCAGAATAACTCCGCCAGTGATAAAGATGATGCTCAAGCTCACATATCCCCTGAAGTCCATAATAAACCCAATGTATCTCGTTATAATATCCAAAGCAAAGAATGCAATGCCCAAGTTAACAAGCTTCGGAAGGTGCTGCCATGTTCCATAGCCGATGATGCCTAAGATAATCACGAGGAAGACAATGTTTGCAAAGATCCACATTGCCCACAACGACGAAGGAGTCTTCTGCTCGGCGCCAAGGAAACCACCGAATGCCATAAATGGTCCCCAACGGCATAACGAATTATCTGTACAAGCATCTCGTGTCGTCAACCCTTGGCACACCTGTTTCTCAACACACATCTGGTCTATGCTGATCTCACCAAACCTCAAAGGTGTCTGCGGAGTGCCCCACGTGCACCCGAGCGGTGTTTGAGCGCTTTCGCAAGAAGTCTGATCACGATAGAGCCAGCAGGAAGGATAACCGCAGCGACCATCAGACCACGCGCACTGCTCAGCAACGCAACTCGTCTCATTCAAGTAACTATAACAGTCTTCTTGGGAACAAAATCCTCGTCCTCCGAAAGCAAGCTCTTCACGCCATTGGCATCGCAATGCTGAAGGTGTATTGACGCAGGCATCCCGCGCCCGATAGTCACCACAATTCCGGGGCGTGCACGTTCCCGTCGTTCGTGAAACAAAACTTGCAGATCCAATCAGCGCAAGCAACAACACGACGGCAACGCTAAACCAAACAACCTCTTTCTTCGCAACTCTGCCGCTGCTTGTAGCGATCCCGCTAATCACAGTAATCAAGGAAAGCAGAGCAGCAACAAAAACGAAAACAAGGGCAGACGTGGGATACACAGCGTCCTCAGGCCATAGCATTGGCAAGACTATTTGGAAGCTCAGCATATATGTAAAAACCAGCAAGTAAAACGCAGTCCACAATTGGTACAACTGCGCAAACTCATGATTTCTCGCGCGATGCCATAGGCTCAGGCCATAAAAGATCGCGCCAATAAACAGCGACAGCAACGTCGCAAGGCCGACAGCCGGAAACATTTCAAAAGCGCCCTCAAAGAATGCATTGTACTGAAAGCCAAGCCAGATCATGAACTCCACGAGCGCGACCACAAGGCTCGCAGGTGTATCAAAGATGTACGACGCAATCAACACGCCAGCCCACGATAGTAGCAGCAAGAATGCAGTTCCTTGCAAGCTTGTTGCAGTAGAATAAATCTGTGCAATCAAGAAGACACTCAGCGTGTACAGCAGGCCGCCAAGGACGATGACAGCCTTGCCAACACCGTGGTAACTGCGCAAGCGCAACATCACGCCGCCAGTGTACGCTAATGCAGTCGCTCCGAGCAAGATGATGATTTTGAGCGCGGCAGAAAGCTGATGCCAGTTCTGCGCAATCAGCCACGCAATGCCGACCGCAATTAATGTAGAACCAAGAACTGCAACAGTTGTTCCGAAGGAAACCCCTTTGTTGTTCACCATGTGAAGCGTGAGGATAAACGAAACTGACTTTATAAGCATTTCTCCCATAAATTTATATAACTACAAAAGTGTGCGCAAAGAAAGGTGAATGAATGGACGAACTACCCTCTCAACGAGAACCAACACCGCAAACAGAAGTGCCATCCTCGCAACAGCAGCCAGAAGCACCTGCGCAAGTGCCGCAGCAAAAGCCAGAACAGTTCATGCACGTCATGCTGTATACGACAATCTTCGTCATCTTTCTCGCAGTGGTTTTCGCATTCGCCAAAGGCTCGTATCAAAAAACGCAGCTACACCTCCAGGACCTTAAAACAGAGCTTGTCGAACAGCAAGTTTTCGAGCGCTCAACAGCAAATCTCCCGCAGGCGCAGCAAACGCAAGTCATCGACGTAAAAAACAAAGCAGCAATAAGCCTCGACGTGTCTCCAGTGGCAAAAACAATCAACGGCAAAGCAATACGCATGTATGCGTACAACAGCCAGATTCCCGGTCCGTTATTCAAAGTCAAGCAGGGATCAACATTCACAGTCAATGTTAAAAACAATCTTGACACTGACACAACCATACACTGGCACGGCATCCGCTTGGCAAACAAGGACGATGGCGTTGAAGGTATCACGCAAGAACCAATCAAGCCAGGAGAAACATACACATACACCGTCACTGTCCCAGATCCTGGCATGTACTGGTATCATCCGCACATGCGGGAAGACATGCAACAAGAGCTCGGCCTTTACGGCAATATTTTTGTTGAAGCAGGAAACAAACTCAATGGAGCAGACAAAGAAGTGATCCTTATCCTCGATGATATTAAGATTCTCGACAATGATGTCTACCCCTTCAAGAAGGAGGCCAATCACGCGCTCATGGGTCGCTTCGGCAACGTTCTGCTCGTTAATGGCGAACCAAACTACAAGCTCGATGTGCAGCAAAACAGCATCGTTAGGTTCTACGTAACGAACGCCGCAAGCACCCGCCCCTTCAAGGTTTCCATCGAGGGCCACAAGCTCAAGCTCATCGGCAGCGACGCTGGAAAATACGAACGAGAAACGCTCGCTGACAATGTCATTCTCGCGCCAGGCGAGCGCGCTGTCTTCGAAGTTCTCCTCGACAAACCGGGAATATTCAAGATATTTCACGCTACACCAGCAAATGTCTACACACTCGGAGCTGTTACAGTCACCGAAGCAGTAGTACTCAAATCAAAAAGCCTGCAACCAAGAACCAATGAGGAAATCATTCAAGAGATGGAGCCGTTCAAGAGACACGTTACTGCGCCTCCAGACTATGATTTTGAACTCACCGTCCAAAGCACCGCAAGCATGCAGCATGAGGGACATGCAGCCTCACGCCAACCGATCGAATGGGAAGACGACATGGAAGAAATGAATGAAGCCGCAACCAGCAAGAACACCAAGTGGATCATTCGCGATCGCAAGACAGGCAGGGAAAACATGGACATCAACTACGACATAAAAGTTAACGACATCAAGAAGATCAGGCTCTTCAACAACCCGAACTCGGCGCACCCGATGCAGCATCCCATGCATCTCCACGGTCAAAGATTCCTCGTCCTTGCGGAAAACAACAAGCCGAACGACAATCTCGTCTGGAAAGACACTGCTCTCGTTCCATCAGGAAGCACTGTTGATATTCTCGTTCATTTCACGAATCCCGGCAAGTGGGTCTTCCACTGCCATATCTCCGAACATTTAGAAGCAGGCATGATGTCGTTGTTTACTGTCAGTTAATTTACTTATGCATATTTTCACGCTCGCGGTACTCATCGGCGTCCTCGTCTACGTTCTGAATCTCCGGCGCAAGATCGATGAGATGCACAGCGAGATTATTGTTGAGTAGTTTGTTCTTTGCTTAGTTTCTCATACGCAGACCGAAGCTCATGTTCCTCAATCTTTTTGCGCATGAACGCAAGTTCTGTCTCGCGATTTTTCACGTCCACAAGCGTTTCTAATGTACTTGGCAAAAGAGCACCGAGCGCAAGCGTTTCTCTGCTGGAAAAGGAAACTTCTTTGTCAGTTCTGGAAACAGAAAAGGTAAGGCGACCGTCATTCGAAAAGGATTGCGCAAGATGCGGGTTCAAGACAATGGAGAATCGTCCAATTTCGCGAAGGACGCCATACTGCTCCCGATCGCCAGCCACAGAAACCTCCTTGCCAATGAAGCTGAAAGGTCGATTGTATTCAGCAACACGAGCATCAACATCCGCTTCCGGTATCCAATCCCAACCAAAAAGAGCAGGCTCTCGAAGTTTGCGTTCCAGTGCCACCTTCCCAGCCACGAACCCCTTCCCAGGTTCATAGCAGGCATCAAGAACCTCCGGAAAGTGCATAAATCCAGATCCAGCATCATACCTTCCAAATCGCCCAAAGAAGACAGCTTCCGCAGGTGCATGGTGGATATGCGCGCGATACCACTGGCCATGCTTTAAGTCCTCGAAACCAAGCTTAACATAGTTCGTGCCACCGAATTGTGGTTTATCAGCGTCTGTCATGTTCAAGAAGAGTCAAAAATCCGTTTATAAATCTTCCTATAGGTTACTACTAAAGAATAATAACACTAACCTTCTCGCAACTGCTCAAACTTTCCGTTCTTGATAATCATAAACTGGAAGTCCTTGATTGCATCGCCATTCTGGTCGATCGTGAGCTTTCCACCAGCGCCATTGTAATCTTTCACCGCATACAAGAAATCCTTCATGAAGTTCGTATCAGCGTTCTTCCGCAGGCTCTCTGCAAACAGCATCACCACATCATACGCATTTGTCATGTACGCGGGGAACTCTGCTTCAGCGCCATGCTTCTCTGCATACTTCTGCAACACTGCCTTTGACGCAGGATTCAACGAATCAAATCGCGGCTTCGTAAACACAAATCCCTCCAACGCGTTGCCGCCAGCCTTCAAAATATCCCGTGACTCGAACGTCTCCGGCCCAAACAATTTTGCCGTGATCCCCAGCTCCTTGATCTGCTTCACGATCAGTCCGCCCTCGCTATAGGGAACAATATACATCGCTTCAGGATTTGCCGCCTTGATCTTCGTCAATTGCACTCGGAAGTCTTTTGCGTCCTGCTCGTACGTTTCAGCGGCAACAACTTTGCCATCAATGTCAAGAAAGCGATCCGCAAACACGTTCTTTAATCCAAGATTATAGTCGCTGTTCTGATAGATCACTGCTGCTTTCGTGTAACCTTCCCCTTTGATATAGTCAGCCATGATCTTCCCCTGCAAGGCATCAGAGCCAACAACCCGAAAAACATAATCGCCCGCAGTGGTAATGGCGGGATTCGTCGAGCTTGGGCTGGCAAGAACAATCTTTGCCTCATTCATGATCGGCGCCATCGCCAATGTTTCAGACGAGCAAACACCGCCAACGATCGCGATCACCCTGTCTTGATCCAGCAGCTTCCGTACAGCTGTCGTGGCATCCTTCGCATTGCACTTGCCATCCTCGTAAACAGCTTCAAGCTGCCTGCCATTGATGCCGCCATTCGCGTTAACTTCGTCAATCGCCAGCATCATGCCGCGGCTGATCGGTATGCCAATGTTCGCGTTCTCGCCTGTCAATGGCCCGACAAAGCCGATCTTCAAGACAGAAGCTTCAGAACGCGGCGTAGAAGGCCCAGACGCAAGTCTCGCAAACCCATAACCGACAAGCAAGCCAATAATGAGAAAAATAATCGCGTACGTTGCCTTGATCTGTGTTAAAGTGCTCATCGTTGCATCACGTGTTACCACTCCTCAAGAGATGAACCGTATTATAAATGTATCGGTGACGTTAAGAGGTTTACGAGTGTCCCTACAAGTATCTCCTCTAAGGAACCCCGTTCGTTGCGAACTTTGACGAAAAACATAGCATGCATAAGGAACATGAGTAATTAATAAAGATTATCTTTAAAAAATTTAACAAAAAAGAAAAATTTATATATATAGTAGCAATTATAAAAAATATGCCTCACAAAATTGATCTGTACGATAAGAACCTCCTTTACAGCTTAGATAGAAATGCGCATTGTAGCATATCCGAACTGGCAAGAGATGTAAGGAGATCGAAACAATTTGTTCTCTTCAGAATGAAAAAGTTGCAAAGAGAGGGGATTATTACAGGCTATCACGCCATTATTGATATGTCTAAACTTGGATACTTTACTTTTCGGGTTTATCTTAAATTTCAGCAAGTGACAGAAGAAGAAGGGAACGAGTTTGCCGAGCAGACAAAGAATAGCTTATCTCGGATATGGACAATTACAAAGATGTATGGTAAATGGGACTACGCCTTGTTTCTGGGTGTGAAAACGATAAATGAATTTCATGAAGTCTGGGACAAAATGATGTTGTCTTACAAGGGAAAGATAAAGTCATATAATGTTTCTGTTTATGCCCCAATTTATAATTTTAATAGGAAATTTTTTCTTAAGAAAAACGAGTTTAAGGAAAAGGAGAGGCTAGTAAGAGTTTATGGAATTGGAGAGAAAGAGCGTGTTGATGGCGTGGATGAGAAATTAATAAAAATATATGCAAGCAATGTTAGGCAGTCTTCATTAGAAATTGCCAAAAAATTGAAAGTTTCTCCAGACACTGTACGTAACAGAATAAAAAAGCTGGAAAAGAAAAAGATATTCATCGGTTACAAGATTGGGCTTAATCCAGAGGAATTAGGTTTTGTGTCATATAGAATTGATTTACAATTAATATCAACGAAGAGGAACAAGGAGCTGTTTAATTATTGTTTTAGACATTCAGACATCTATCAGATAAACAAAACAATAGGGGGAGCTGATTTTGAAATCGAAGTTGTAGTCAAGGATTTCCAATGTTTGATACGATTGATTGATGAAATAAGAACAAAATTCAAAGATGTTGTAAATGATGTAGACTACTTTGGCTTTTCAACATTCCATATTCTGCAGTATATTCCTGATTAGTCAATGGGGAACAACGCGACCACATCTAACCATCCAGTTTCACCAAGCTGAAAGGCAATGTTGGAGCGCTCAAGACTGAAGTAAAGACATTCAAAACAGGAATGCATACAGCTAAGGAAGAGTAATCTTCAAGGAAACTAGAGGTGCTCAAAGAAATCCATCAAGAGCCGCACGCCAAAGCCCGTGCCGCCATGGTACGTGTAGTATCTCGTTTTCTCTGCCCATGCTGTTCCCGCAATGTCCACATGAATCCACGGCGTTTTCTCCACGAAGTACCTCAGGAAAATCGCGCCCATGATAGAGCCAGCATACGGCGCTAGCCGTCCAAGATATCCATAGTTCGGCACGTCCGCAAAGTCGCTCTTCATTTCATCTTCATAATCTTTATACAGCGGCAACTCCCACACCCGCTCATACGTCCGTTGCCCCGCAGCAAAGAGCTTCGCTCCATACGTTGGACTCGTGGTCATCATCCCCGCAACATGCTCGCCAAACGTCCGCAGGATCGCTCCTGTCAGCGTCGCCAGGTCAATGATGCACGCTGGCGCGAATGTCTTTTCCGTGTACGCCAACGCGTCTGCCAAAACCAAGCGCCCTTCAGCATCAGTGTTCACAATTTCCACAGTCTTGCCAGCATATGACTGTATGATGGCGCCGGGCTTCGTCGCAGTCGCTGAAATCATGTTCTCGCAGCATGGAATCACGCCGACCACGTTTCGCTTCACCTTCAGCAATGCAAGCGTCTTCATCACTCCAAGAACCGTTGCAGCGCCAGCCATGTCCATCTTCATTGTCTCAATCCCCGACTGTCCGGTCTTCAAGTTCAACCCGCCGCTGTCAAATGTAATGCCCTTTCCCACCAGCGCGTACCGCTTCTTGTCCTTCTTGTTGCCGTTGTATTCAAGAATAATCATCTTCGGCGGATATCTGCTTCCCTGCGACACCGCCAGAATCAGGTGCATTCCCAATTTTCGCAGCTCCTTTTCATCCAGCACATGAACGTTAAGCTTCGTCTTCTTCGCCATGTCAACAGCCAGTTTCGCCAATATCTCAGGCGTCTTCGCGTCAGAGTTCTCGTTCACCAAGTTCCGAATCGCGAGCACGTTCTCGCAAATAGCCTTTATCTCTCCAACAACGCGTTCCAAATGATCCTGTTTCGTGTAGATCAATGTCAACGATTGGATGTTGGTTTTCTTCTCAGTCTTGTACTTCGAAAATTCATAATCGCCTAATATCGCGCCTTCAATGATCGCTCTCACAATCTCCTGGCCTTTGACGTTGTGAATCTCCGGCGCCAGCACCGTCATCGACGTGACCTTCAGTTCCTGCAGTTTCTTCACCACATTGCAGGCCGCCCGCCGAATGTGTTCTTCTTGCGCCTCCGCTTGCGCGCCAAGGCCGCTCAAAATCAGCCGCTTCGGCATATCATCGCGTTTGAGAATGAACACCGTATCCTTAGCGCCCGTAAAATCGCCGTCCTTGATTGTCTGCTGCACCGCTTTGTCGACATCGTCCTCAAAGTCGATCCTGCCCAGGTCAACAGCGTCCTCCTCGGAAATCAAGTACACCAAGTTCTCATGCTGTTGCAAGTGCTTCTGCCGCACTACAGAAATCTGCATCACCATCTAACCGAAATACTGATCCCTCGGTCTCTTTTCCTCCTCAACGTTTTTCCAATGATCATGCATCTTCTCGGCAGCCCAGAATATCTCCTCTTTAAACAATTGCCACTGCTTGAATGCTTCAGTAACAAACCCGGCATCTTCCTTCTCGTTCAAGTGAATATCAAGCAATAATGACCTGCGTTCCAGCAGCATCATCGCTTTCAGCAGGCTAAACAGTTTCTGCTTGTCCTCTTTCGTGAAGCAATTGCTCTCCTGCAAGTTCACGAGTGATCCAGGATTCGGCTGCAAGATCGATTGGACCATCGTGCATCCCCACGCGACCTTGTCATTGATTCTTCTTCGAATAAACCGCAGGACATACTTGATCTCCTTGATGTCCATCACGTACAGCAATTCAAATTCTCGGTCAAGATTTTCATAGTCGGGAAGCTTGTATTTCTTCGCTAGCGTCTCATACTCTTTTTTAAGGTCCATAGCATTCCCCCTTCAATGAAATCTTATAAGGGTATCGATGCCCGCAAAAGAGCAAAGCTTATAAATTAATCACTTAAAAGTAATAATAACATGGCTGACTCTAGCGTATTGAACCACCTCATTGCAAGCGAAGCCCCAGTCGCTGTTCCGACCAGAAACAGGGGAACATTGGAGGGCTATGTGCTCGTGGAATACGACAACATGGGGTATCTCTTCAGAAACCCCGAAGGAAGACTAGAGTTCTATGACCGGCAGTTGATTGCTGGTCCGCTCGATGTCCCGCAAACGTACAGAGCAACGAACCACCAGCGCGATCAAGGAAATAATGCTGGTGAATTTCCATACAACAAGGAAACAGGATCGATGGTGTACAACAAAAAACGTTATGTGTGGATGGGCAGTTCTCGCAAGCTTATGGACGCATTTTTCTCGCCGAGGTATGGGATTGGAAAACGCGTGCCTTTAACGATATTGCGAAAACCTTTTGGGGACGACGATCCCAACAAGACGAAGTCAAGGCTCATATGTGCAATCCGTGAACTAAGGGGATACTTTAAACACAATGATATACCATTAGCCATACATTCTATTCCACGAGAAGGATACATCCTCGAAAAAATAAACGGGGAAAATCCCTAAGGCAGGTTCAAAACCAGTAATTTCTCCTCAGTCATGTCCCTGATCGAATACCGCAGCCCTTCACGTCCGAAGCCAGAGTCCTTAACACCGCCATACGGCATGTGATCAACCCTGAACGTGGGAACCTCGTTTACCATAACGCCGCCAACCTCAAGCTCCTTGAACGCCTTCAGGATATAATCCATTCTGTTGGTGAACACGCCAGCCTGCAATCCATACACAGAATCATTCACCATCCGCAGCGCATCATCAAAAGTCTTGTATTTTTCAATAATTTTCACCGGCCCGAACATCTCCCTGCATGCAACAAAGCACCGTGTCGGCACATTCGTCAGCAACGTCGGCTGCAACTGTCCATTCACCTCCTTCCCGCCACACAAAATCTTCGCTCCAGCAAACAGCGCCTCCTGCAGCCATTCCTTCACCCGTCGTTTATTCTCCTCATCAACAATTACTCCAAGTTCTGTCTTCGGATGCAGTGGATTTCCAACCTTCAGTGTCCTCACTTCCGAGATATACTTCTTGACAAACAACGAAAAAACTTTCTCCTGCGCATACATCCGTTGGACCGCAATGCAGCTCTGTCCGCAATAATAAAATGCGCCAATCCTGCACTTCTTCGCCGCAAGATCCACGTCAGCATCTTCTGCAACAATCACCGCTGCGTTCCCCCCAAGTTCCAGCACGACTTTCTTCTTGCCCGCGCGGTTCTTGATGTCCCATCCAACGCTCGCAGATCCGGTAAATGTCACCAGCTTAAAACGCTCGTCCTCCACAAGCGGCTTCGCGACATGCGGCGTGCAAGGCAACACTGACAATGCGCCCTTCGGCCACTCCGTCTCTGCAATAAACCCTGCAAGTTTTAACGCGCTCAACGGCGTCTTCGACGCAGGCTTCAGCACAATCGGATTCCCAGATGCAATAGCTGGCGCTAGTTTGTGCGCAACCAGGTTCAACGGAAAGTTAAACGGCGTAATTGCCGAAATAGGTCCAACCGGAAACCGCTTTGTAATTCCAATTTTTTTCTCCGCAACCTTCGAAATATCCAGCGGCAAGACCTCGCCGCCAACGCGGCTTGCTTCCTCTGCCGCAAGTGTAAACGTCGAGGCCGCGCGATCAACTTCACTGAACGAATGAACCAATGCCTTTCCCGTCTCCAGCGTGATGATCTTCGCAAGCTCCTCGCGTTTTTCCTGAATGCGGTGAGCCACGTGCTTGCAAACAGCCGCTCGCGCATGCGACGGAAGCTCCCTCGTCTGCAAGAAAGAGCATTGCGCAGCTCGAATCGCGTCCTCAACATCGTTCCGGGAAGCAAGGTATGCATAAGCAAATTCCTTGCCAGTATATGGAAATGCAATGGACAGCTTCTCGCGCGACGTTCTCCACTCGCCTCCCACGTAGAACCGATGCTCTTTTTTCACAGAAAACCACAGTTCTGCAACGATATAAAGATTTAGTAATCACTGCAGGTTAACAACCACTCCATAGAAACGCGCTGCTCGCTGATGTTCCAAAAGCATAGGGAACCAAAACAGCCTTGTCTGTCATGCTCAAGCCAGAAACACCCTGGGCGCCTATGATTGTAGGCAGATAATACACTACATGAACATCATCTGAGATTCCAGGCAGTTTCGCGTCATGATAATAAAAGTAAGGCCCTTGGGCGCGTCGGGAAGGATCTGTGTATGTTGCAGCAACGCGATAGATGCTCATGCCGTCGTCACTGAGCCCTTCAACAACAACACGATCAATTGACGCGAGCCCCAGCTGGCGAACAATAACATCCATGTCATCCGCAGTGCCCAAACGCCCATCAAGGCCAATGACATGCGCGCGAATCTCGGAAACACCGCTAGCAGACGCCGCGGTGTGCGCAAAAATCATACCATCCTTGGACAAAGCGTAACTGTTGCCATAAGTGGATGTCGGAGGCAGCGTCGTAAACGTCATCTGAACATCGTCGCCGTCATTGAAGATCATGTTGACAGGATCATGCAACGTGAAGACAACAACACCTCTCGACGCATAAAAACAAAAGAGAAACCACGTTTAAATATGTTATGGCAACAGGATATCTACTAAAGAAGGACAACACAATGTTTTTATAGGTTAGTCTATCCACAATCAAGTATGGAAAAAAGATATCTTATCGTTGTGCTCGCGATTCTTGTCGCATATGGCGTCACCTTCTTCAATAACCGACATACCGGCGCTGCTTCTAATGCGGCGTCATTTGCTGACGTTCTCAAAGAGCAGGGCGACATTGCTTCGGCAGATGTTTTCCAACAAGATGAAGTGATGCCAGAGAATCCAGAAGAAACGTATGAACTGGGTTCAATACTCCCCCTTTTAGGACAGCCGACAGAGATAACGATCTTTCCTGAAGGCAGCAGGTCATTTATAGCAGTATTGCATAAGCTCGCATCAACATCTACAAACCAAGAACCTGCATCGTCGTTGAACATAGATAAGATGTTTATGCGAGAGGTAACGGTCTTTCCCACCAATCAAAAACTAACGCGACCGTTTTTACAAGCAATCAGATAAACAAGGAGGCATAAAATGATTCAGAAGTTATTAAAGCTATACAAAAAACAAATTATTTTTGGAAGCATTTTCCTCGTCGGAATTGCGTGGTTTGTCTATGCGCAAGTGTTGCTAGCGCTCGTTAACGTCACTAGTTTTTGCAGCGAAAGTGACGGCGGATTCAACATCTTCGCCGGGGGGAACATGGTCGGTGGTTTTTCATTGAATACCTCAAACGGATCAATCCAGTTTAGCGGTGTCTTTCATGATGCTTGCGCGCCTCCAGGTAATGTAACGAACTCGACCGCTGTCATAGAATTCGTGTGTGGTCAAAACGTAGCGCCGCAGTATAGCAATCTCGCAGCTGCAATAATGGTACCTTGTCCAACAAGTGGCGGCAGACAGGGAATTTGTGCCAACGCGACAACATGGCAAGGAACACCAGGAACAGGCTATTGTGTCTAAATAGCCTTTATTTTTATTTTTTTATTATGGTTGTTCTTTACGCAAATCAATGGTGAACTACCTATAACTTAAGTCCCTGAAGTTAAGGCTTTCTGTTCATGCAACTTTCTTGAACGATAGTGGTAAGGAAAATGACGCCCTCTTTCTTCCGCGACGGACGCTTGCCATACCCTTCAATCGCCCCAGTAATTTGCCTTCAATGACGACAAGTCCTGTAATTGGGTCATGGAATTCCCACACTGGCTCTTCATGGCCAATGACGTAGAGACGATTGTACATTGCGTAGACAAGATTGTCATTATAAGCCACTATATGACTAATAGAGCATCGCTCGCTCAGCTGCCATGCCAGAGTATCCAAGCCTTCTCGTAGATATTCTTTTGGACACCGCCATTGAGTAAGCACTTTCCGACATCGTTCCTCAACTTCAGCTACATGTTCTTCTGGCACTCTTCTTGCGTGCAGCCCCATGTTATAATCGCGGTGCTGCCTAAGGACATCACGAGCATTGTCATGCGCCATTGCTGCATCGCTGTGAAGGATCTTCCGCTCGTCTCCAAGAGGGCCGTGCATTTCCAGTGCAGCAACCTGTCCAATAACAAGATCATTTTTCCATCCCAGCATGCTGCTGGCGAATCGCCCACCTTCTCGTATGTTTATCATAGGATAACTCTGTGGAACATGATAAAATATATTTCGATGGTTTCTATTTGGCAAGCTTATCTTATCAAGCGATCCTTCGTCAACCAATGGTCTAGGACTGACTTGATAATAATATAGATCATTATCTAAGCTTGCGAACGCGATAACAATTTGATCACTATTTAGAGTTGGCTTGAACTTCTTTTGCTCAATGATGCCTACATCAGACGGCCAATAACCACCATGGTAAACATGCTCATCACGAACCACCCTATCTGACTCACGGCATGCATATAGCCTATCGAGAACTTTGAATAACACCCTGTCACCTTCTTTTTCTTTCTCTTCGGAGGATCT
>CAYJXL010000027.1:0-15017 GCA_964374125.1 Candidatus Woesearchaeota archaeon
AAGAATCGCAGCAACCAGATGTTCTAACGTATCTCTCGTGCCAACCTCGACCTCAAACCCCATTTTTGAATCATGGACCATAACGTGATCACCAAAATGTTCGAGGAGGTATTCATCCTCATGTGTTTCTTTTTTTGGTATTTCAGAGATTCCACGCACGATCCGGGTCAACGTTCCAGCGCGTTGCGTTTCTCGCAAGAAATTAATGAAGTCAATCGCGCGTTCCTGCTGCGGATCGATGTCGCGCACGAGCGGTCCAAGCGCCGACTCGCTCTCACGCCGCAGGAGCTCGGCAATCGCGACAGATTCAGCAGTGGGATATGCATAGTGATGCAGCAGAAGATCGCGAATGACCTGCGCGTTCGTTTGAATCGCCACCAAAGTCTTCGTAGCGAGTGGAAGCACATGGCGAACATTGTCGAAATGCATTGCCGTGATCGTCTTTCGGTATGCAGCCTCGTGTTCCTCGTCGCTTGCAGGCTTCCAGCCTCGCCGCTGCACTGCTTTTTCAACCTCCGCTCGAAACATCTCAAACGGCAGTTTCGTGGCGCGAAGATAGTCGACAACCTGCTTGCCGAGTTCCTCGCGCGGGTTCGAAAGCGACTGGTATAGCGCAAAAAGATTGTCCATGCACGTCCGAAACCGATCGCCAAGGCCGCTGCGCTCAATCGTCGCATCGACATAGTAGCTGTCAAACCGCTTGTAGCGCGTCGATTTCTCAATGCCAGACAGCAAACGGTGGTGGAAGATGCACATCGCCTCAAGCAACGAAACATTCTCAAATCCGATCGCACCTGGCACCATTGCTGCAATGCTATCATCACCATATTCGCCAAAGACTTTATCGTAAAACTCATAGCCAAATATTTTGAGCTGGTCAGGTAAGAAAAAATCATGAAGCCCTTCCCGAATCTCTTGATGTTCCCGAAGCATTTCCAGGAAGACTGCCCGAATGTCTTTCGGCGACCTGCTGTGCTTTGACCCAAGCGCTCCTGACACAATGCCCTGGCCATGAAAGAAGAACACAGGAAGGTCACCATTCGAAAACATCTTCAGAAGTTCACCACGTTCATCAGGTGAAAATTGCTCAGGAGCATAGCCAAGCAAGCGAACAATATCGGGCGATGACGCGTCGTGAAGTTCGTTAATCAACGCGGAAAGTTGCTGGTCCATGATTAATCGTGCCATGCAAGAGCAACAGTGCCAAAATTTATAAAGATATTGCCAGTCGATCACAGGGATTCCATCAACACCATTGCAATGAAAGGAACATTCATCAGCTTTGAAGGCATTGATTACTGCGGAAAGTCAACGCAGGCGCGCCAGCTCGAAAAATACTTGAGAGAACAGCAGATACCAGTAATTGCTGGCGCTGAGCCAGGTACAACGTCGTTGGGTCAGGTATTGCGAAGAATCTTGAAAGAACCAACAAGGGTTTACACCCTCTTCAACAGAGCCTACCGTCTTGACCCTGATTTTAGCAGCATCCAACTGCGTGAGCAGCGAACACCTCAAGCTGAAACGCTGTTGTACCTTGCAGCTCGCAGCGAATTTATACACCATATGGTAAGACCAAACCTGGAACAGGGAAGGGTGGTGATCGCAGACAGGTTTGCTGACAGCACGCGCGCGTATCAAGGCGGCGGACGTTTTAACCATGACGCACAGATACTCGAGCTGATTGACCAGCTGAACGAGTTCGTTGTTGATGGATGCTGGCCCGATCGGACATATCTCATAGACATGCCCTATGCCATGCTTGTAGAGCGTGCGCAGGCAAACGGCAAGAACTTTGATGCACTAGAATCGTTGGGCGAGGACTTTTTTAACCGCGTTATTGCCGAGTACAGAAAGATCGCTCAAAAGTCTCCAGAACGTGTTGTGCTCATTGATGGAGCGCAGCATCCAGACGTTATTTTCCAGCAACAAATTGTGCCAGACATAAAGCTGCTTCTCGACCATCGATCATCGTGATGAACGCAAGAAAGCAGCGCCAGCATCGCACACATCATGCTACTTTGCGCCGAACAAGAGCATACAAAATGATCGTGACAATAAAGAGAATAAGAACGCCGGCAAGGACTCGGGTTAAGATATAAAATGTATCTTTCTGCTGGAGTATTTCTTCTCGGGAGGCGGGAAGTGGTTGCTCTGAAAATGACGGTTGTGATATCTGCTCTTCCAGACGAGGTGCAGGAGGCCGAACGTATGGTACCTCACGCCGAGGACCGAGGTAGCGCGAAGGAAATGGAGTAAGCCGCGTAAAGACAAGAGTAGCCTTGAGATTTTTCGAGATATCAAGAACCTTTACCTCAATGTCAGCTATAGTGTCCTCATCAAGAAATATTTCCTGTCGTCCAAGTGGCTGAAGCTTCAGCCCCTGATATCGCGGCAAGATCTTGATGGAAACCTGCGGTGCAGGGAAATACTGCAACCGCTCGACGCGAATAGAATAGTCCCGATCGTTGTATTTAGCAAAGAAAGTAGCGCTCCTGCCAACAGTCATCGCGTACGTCTGCTCTTTGTCAAAGTTAAGGTACATGACAAACCCAACACTACCGCTCCCACCGCCTCCGCTACCGCCCCCCCCACCGCCTCCTGAAGGTCCTGGTCCTGGGGTCGGTGCAACCTCGCAGCGGCATGCAGTATTGCACGTTCCACTGGTACAGGGAATGCCGACTTCGCATTCCTCGCCAGGTTCAATAATGCCATTGCCGCAAACAGGCGTTGTCACTTGCTCCAGTGTAAAGACTTTCATCGAAAGCGGTGGCACGTTAACATCAAGAATGAAATTGTCATTGTATATGGCAATGACTTGCCTTCCAGACTCACTCAGTTCTGAAAGAGTATACTGGGTTCCTCGCGTTAGTTCATAGTCAGCAAAATTCACTCGCAAGGTAATGCGTTCAGTTGGTGTACCTGAAAATGCCCATGAAGCTGCCACAAATGCCAAGCTTCCGTCACTGGCCTTCCACGTGGAAGGGAGAACAATGGGAACATTCGGTGCATAGCTCGTGTAGATCACAGGCAAGATTGGTATTTGCGTTCGATCGCGCCGGTCAATCAACCGCGCCGTGAAATCAGGATCCCGCAAGCGTTCACCATACACAAAGTATTTCTTTGCATACCCGACGCGCGCTCGCGCATACTGCTTTGCAAAGTCATAGAATGGTTGCGTCGCTGGCGTCGGCGGAACGAATCTGTTTGGAATAAATGGTATGGTGCCCGAGCTTATATACGCGCTCACAAAATAGAGTGGATGGGTAAATCCCTGGAACGACGTCGAAATGATATAGGGATGATAAATAGACTCCCAGAGCGGCACAATGAACGCATTGTCCAATGAGAGCGCTGCTGCCAGTGAAGCGTCATGGTACATCATGTCAAGACTGCTGATGTAGTTCTCAGATGTTACCTCGCTAATCATGTAGAATTGGTTATTGGTCCTCGTCCGCAGCCTGTCTCGAATTGCGGTGAGGAGCGCCAGTGAACCACGCGTATACGCTGCTGGATCTCCAGATGGCCTGCCCTGCACGCCATAAGGAATACTATTCTCAACAGTCAACACATCAAGATAAATGCCCTTGAACCCGGCGTCAATGATGGGATCAAGCGTTTCCTGAACAAAGAGTTCTGCAAACGATCGTGGCGCAAGCGGCGCATCAAAGTTAACAATGCCCATGAGCAATGGCCAACGAGGATCAGCAACAGTGATGGGAGCATTGTGCTCATTGAGCAAGAGCGCGCCTGCAAGATTGTGCGTCGTAAAGTATTGCCCGCCAATCGCAACCATAAGCGGAAAAAAATATGGTGCAACAAGATCTCCATTCTGTGCTGCCTGCTGCAGCATCGCAGAGATTCCTGGACGCACGAGAGCATCATACATTGAGACAATGCTGCTCGAAGATCCGCCGCTAGTCATGTAATGCCAAAACCACCAGTGCACCGTCGCATGGTCAACACCAAGTGCTTGCTTCCAGAGCCGAATGTCCTCAACAAGATCTTCTACCGGTGGCGATGGCGGTGCAGGAGCGCTGGGATTTGGCGTGAACATAAGAAACGAATTAAGGCCAGCATCCTTGACGAGCGGCGGAACCTCTGCAGTGCTCTCAAGTCTGCCGCGGCGGACCCAGGTTTGTTGCGTAGCCCACTGCCCGTAGTAACGCGCTGCATCGTACCAGTCTCCCTGCATGATGCCAATGCGAACATTATATGGCTGGACAAACGCAGTATTTGGAACATTGTTGTTCTCCGGAATGTGCTCAAAAGAAAAAACCATGTTGGAGCTGGAGCCTCTCATTTCCTGATCAATAGGGTAGCGCTTCACAATGCTTGCAGTGTCGTCTGTTGCCAAGTACAGCAACTCGCGGTTGTCGCGGTCGAGGTACGCCATGAGCTGTAGACCAAACTGTCCCGGGTGAAAATCAGCTGAGAGCTGGTGCATCAGGTACAGGCCAAAGTTTGCCACGCGATCCTCAGGGTGAAGGACGATGACGCCGCCGTAGAATGGAAGAAGCAACGCACCGTCCTGTACTGTTCTGACAGAGAGAACAGGTGACTGGACGTCAAAAAGCGAAAACCGGTTCGTGTTCTGTGGATGCGGTTGCGCGGAGAGCTTCCAGTTCGCAACCTTCTGATCTGCAGGCAACGTTACAGTAAGCACGAGATCGTAACGATTTGCAGCATCAATCTGCACATCGTCCCACGTCGCTGTCAAAACTCGGTCAGTCGTTCCCGTTATCTGCGTGCGGAACGAAGAAAATGGAAACGTTGATGGCGATCCGCTGCGTCGCTGTCCGCTTCGCGTACTGTGATCCTTGAGTTCAATCTTCCATGCAGGCGTGCTGTCAAACCTCATCACGTATCCGGTGTCAAGATCTTCGAGAGATTCTACGTACACGTTGTTGGTTGTTTGCTTGAAATTCATTCGCACGTGCGTGTTCGTCAGTTCTAATGACTGCGGCTGCGCAGCAACTGTCAACTGCCTCGCGGTCGATACGACCTGGTTACCATTAACGACTTGCACATCATACACCCCTGCAGCTAATCCAGGAACGTTGACAGTGATCCTCGTTGATGTCAGCGCACTTGGCGTAAATGTCTGTCCGGCAAGAATAACCCGTGCGGGAGGGTCGATCATAAAACTGAGCCCAATGATCTCCAAGGTAAATGGCACGGTTGGCGCTACTGATGACGGGTTCAGCGCTGTTGCTTGTGGTGTCGGCACTGCAACGCACTGGCACGTTGATGTGCACGCATTTGGTCCTGGCGAAATAAGGCAGACACTTCCAGGTGGATCGCACTGTTCTCCAGGCTCCACAACATTGTTGCCGCATACGGCATCAGGCACGGACAGTTCGCTTCTTGGTGCGGCATGCAGCGCATCCATGACAAAGGACAAGAGTTCATCAAGAACATAAACATCCTTCTCCCTCGTTGCCGAACCAGTAAGGGAAACCAAACGCAGTGCCAGCAGCGCCAGGACAAGAACACCAACAAATAAAACAATCGTCGTTCGCCTCTTTTCCATGCAGGAATGAACAGGCAAGGCTATAAAAGTCTTATGTCCGCTGTGAAGCGTGAATGTATAGACACTACTTGCTGGGAGCGAAAATATTATATACTAGGAAAACGTCGTTGGGGCATGCGCATCGCACCATATTGCATACTGTTCATCCTTGCTGTAGCGACAGTGTCTGCAGAAGATGCGCTTCTGCTTTCATTCAAGGCAAAGGACGCTCTGCCTGTCGCGCTCAGCGAGGCTCAACGCGTATCATCTGCAATCCCTGAAGGCAAGAGCCAATACCATTATGTGCTGCTCGACGAGAACCAAGCAGTGCTTGCCGAAGGTCCATTTGCCATAGCAGACACGCTTGTGTATGATACATTTCAAAAGAACCAGTTGACAGGCGGCATCATTCAGCAAACAACATTCGAGATTCCCATGATCACGCCCTTCTTCCAAAACATTCAAACGATACAGCTGTGGAATGATGACAAGCTGCTTTATGAAGAAGCTATTAGCAAGCATCCCGCATATCGCACCGCAATAACTGCCCCGCAGGGCGCAGCGCTGACGACAAATTGCACAACCATTCAAAACAATGGCGATCCCACGCAGAAACTTGATGTAACATTCATTGGGCACAATTATCAGCCTTCAGAGCGGCAACAGTTTGTCAATGACGTCCTTGAAAGTAAAAATTTCTTGCTCTCAACGGTGCCATTCAGCGCCAATGCTGAAAGGATTAATGTTCACTATGTAGACCAGTCATTTGATCTGGGGTGTGCGACTGGATGCGGCGCTCCGCAGGCAATCTGCTGCAATGAGACTCGCGTATGGGCGGCTGCAAGCCAATGTCCATGGACGTGGGGTGTTGATAAGATCGTCGTCCTTGCGAATGGTTTGCCCTATGGCGGCAGCTCGTCGCTTGGCGGAAACCAGGCAGTCGCATCAAACGCAGTGTACATGAAAGAGGTCGTTGCCCATGAATTTGGTCACGCCTTTGGCGTTCTTGGCGATGAATATGACTTTGGCCGCACAGGAGCATACAGCATCGATGTGCCCAACTGCGATTCCTCATCCTCATGTCCCAAGTGGTCGCATATTCCAGGAACACAGTGCGTGCAAGTCTGCGGCTACTCAAACCTCTTTCGCAGCATTCAAGCAAGCCTCATGAGCGTCGTCCCGCACAACCAGTACGGTCTCGTCTCTGAGCTTAACATGACATGGCGCCTCGCGCGCTTCAATGCGAATCCGCGCATCACGTCAACACCAACGCCAACAGCACGTTCCGGACAGTCGTACACCTATCAGGTGACTGCCGCAGATCCCAACAACGATCCGCTGCGCTACATATTGACACGAAGTCCAAGAACGATGACAATCAATCAGTACAGCGGTCTCAGTACATGGAACCCTGTTATTTCAGAAAGCCGCGCCCCGCTTGTCGAAATCACAGTAAACGATGGACGGGGCGGCACAGCAGTACAGTCGTACGTTATCCAGCTACTCTCCTAATGCTGCTTTGAGGAAGTCATAGAAGAATTTTGATGGCTCCTCAAGAGAAGAAGTCAGCTCCGGATGCGCCTGCGTTGCCATAAAGAACCGCAGGTTTGGTAGCTCGAGAATCTGCGCAATCTTTTTGTCCGGCGTCGTTCCAGAAAACACAAGGCCTTTGCGCTGCAGCTGTTCAATGTATTCAGGATTCACTTCATATCGATGCCGGAACCGCAAGCGAACAGAATCGCGGAACATGCGATGCGCCGCAGTGTCAGGTTTAATGGCAATATCATGGCCGCCCAAGCGCATTGTCGCGCCCTTTGCAGTGACTGCGCGCTGCTCTGGCAGCAGATCAATAATGGGGTGCGGCGTCTTCTCCTCAATCTCCGTTGAATTCGCACTGTGCAAACCGCAGACATTCCGCGCATACTCGATAACAGCAAGCTGCATTCCATAGCACAGTCCAAGATAAGGAACATTGTGCTCTCGGCAATAGCGCACAACTTCAATCTTTCCTTCTGCGCCTCGGGCGCCAAACCCGCCAGGCACGATAACGCCGGCAACATTTTCAAGTGCTTTCTCAACAGTGAGCTTGCCATTCTCAATATGGGTTGTTTCAATCCATTTCAGGTTAGCCTTGCAGCGGAGATTTGCTGCAGCATGGCGCAGCGCCTCAACAACCGAAGCGTAGGAATCCTCAAGCTTGGTGTACTTGCCGCAGATCGCAATGGTCACTTCTTTCTCAGGACGTTCCAAATGCTCGAGGAGTCTGCTCCACCTCGCCAGCGAGGGTTGAACCGAGAGCTTGAGTTTCTTGTTGATGATGTTCACAATGTCCTCTTCATGGAAGATAAGTGGAATCTTGTAGACAGAATCCACATCCAGGCCTGTAATAACAGCCTCCTTTTCAACGTCGCATGATATTGCTATCTTTTCCTTGATTGCGTCATCGATGAGAACAGAGCACCTGCCGATGATGATATCGGGCGTAATGCCATGCTCGCGCAAAAGCGCCACGGATTGCTGCGTCGGTTTCGATTTCTGTTCACGAACGCTGTTCAATATTGGAATATATGTCAAGTGCACGTACAGTGTATTATCTTCGCCAACCTGCTTCTTCAGCTGGCGCACCGCCTCAACATAAAGCTCATTTTCCATATCGCCAACAGTGCCGCCCACCTCAATTAACAGTACATCCGGATCTTCTTCCTGAGCAACCTGAAAAAACTTTTCTTTGATGAAATCAACCACGTGCGGGATAAATCCAACAGTCTTCCCAAGATAGTCGCCGCGCCGTTCTTTTTCCCAGATGCCATGAAAAACTTTTCCCATCGTGAGATTCCAGTGGAACTTGCACTGAATGTTCAAGAATCGCTCGTAGTGGCCAAAGTCCATGTCAACCTCGCCGCCATCATCGAGGACAAAGACCTCGCCATGCTCGATTGGATTCATCGTGCCAGGATCGACGTTTAAATAACCATCAAGCTTCATCGGCACAACCTTAAGGCCAGCAGACGACAGAAGATGACCGATAGAAGCAGCTGCGATGCCCTTCCCCAAGCCAGAAATTACCCCCCCGGTAACCACAATGTACTTTGTTTGGTGCACATCAAAGGCAGCTTCACGTCTCTTTAAAGATTTGCGGTGTTCGAGAATATAGTTCAAGGGTTACATTTCATCAAGCGTCTCGATATGCAACAAGTGCAGTCCAATCTTCAATACCTGAGCGATTGCTACAATCAATCCAAGTCGCGCCTTCTTCACAACATCCTTCTCTTTCAATATAGGATAGCTGTCATAATAACCATTGAATTGCTGCGCGAGCTCAATGAGGTAGTGCGCAATTGCCGATGGCTTGTACACTGATGCAGCTTCACGTACCAGTCGCGGAAAGTCTTCGAGCAGCTTGATGAGCGAAAATTCTGGCAGCTTGAACACAGAAACATTGACGTCCTTGATGGCAATAGGTGAGCCATGCTTGCGTAAAATAGACTGGATTCTCGCATACGCGTACTGGACATATGGCCCTGTCTCGCCCTCAAATGAAATTGACTCTTTTGGATTAAACACCATGTCCCTCGCTGGATCCATTTTCACGATGAAAAACCGCAGAGCAGCCATGCCAATGACGCGCGACCGACGCTGAATTTCATTTTCAGGAAGGTCTTTATATCGCTTCCGAACCTCATCTTCCGCAAGCTTTTCCATCTGTGCAATGATGTCATCCGCATCGACAGTAGTGCCCTCCCTGGATTTCATCTTGCCCTCAGGCAAGTTCACCATGCCGTAGCTGAAGTGATAGCACTGCTTCGCAAAAGGGAACTGAAGAAGATCAAGCACCTTGAACAGCACCTTGAAATGATGGTTCTGCTCTGACGCGACAACGTAAACGGAAAGGTCAGGGTGAAACTCATCAACTTTTAGTTTTGCAAGGTAGATATCCTGCGTGATATATATGGATGTCCCATCCGCGCGCAAGAGTATTTTCTTGCCAAGCCCTTCATTTGCCAGGTCCATAACAATGGATCCATCAGGTTCTCTCTGAAAAATGCCTCGCTTTACGCCATCAAATATGATTTCCTTTCCCCTGTCGTAAATTTCCGATTCATAATACGTCCGGTCAAAGGAAAGCTCGAATTTCTTGTACGTCTCCTCAAACCCCTGGAGCGCCCAGCCATTCATTTTCTTCCACAATGCAAGAACATCTGGATCTTGCCGTTCCCATCGCTGGAGCATCTCTTGCACCTCGCGCTCAAGTTCTTCGCTTTCATGCTGATTGTACAGCACGTAAAAATCGCCAACAAAATGATCTGGCTTTTTGTCAGGCTCCCGATCGTTCCCCCACTTCTGATAGGCAAGCATCGATTTGCAGATGTGAACGCCGCGGTCGTTGTTCAGATTGACTTGAATGACATGGCAGCCAATGTGCGCAAACATTCTGGCCAAGCTCTGCCCAAGAAGAATGTTCCTCGCATGCCCAAGATGCAGGGGCTTGTTCGTGTTCGGGCTTGGGTACTCAAAAAGAATCTTCCGCGCATCAGCAGACTTGCCGTAGTTTTCTCGCTGCTGAAAAATCTCGGCAAGCACATGAGAAGCCAGAAGGTCTCTCTTGAAAAAAAAGTTAGCGTAGGGTCCCTTTGCCTCAACTCGGTCAAGGAATTTTGCGCGAAGCTTTTTGCTCAGCCCCTTTGCAATCGCCGCAGGATCCTTCTTCAGCTTCTTTGCAAGAAAAAAGCATGGCAGCGCATAATCTCCAAACCTTAAGGCTGGTGGGACTTCAAGAAGATCAGAAACATCTTCCTTAAGTTCTTTCTTGAGAAACAAAATGAGCTGCTGGCGAAAGTTCATAAATACATCATTCATGTAGTCGCTTTTAAAGATTCCTAAATCTCAATAGGTACTGCTCTTTCCGCGCCGCTTGCGCATGATAAGAATAACGGCAAGAGCAATTACAATAACAATAAGAATGCCTGAAACGCACGCAAAGACGTACGTCGATGCGCCGCGCCGTTCAGTTGGCTCGACAGGGTACTCAGGGTACTCGGAATATTCCGGAGTCTCGGGATATTCCTCTGGCGGCTCAATTGCAGGCTCGCGCGGCGGTTGATATCGCCGTGGAGGAAGCGGCGTCACTGGTGGTAGTTGAGGCGAAGCTGCATATCTGCTAAAGACAACGACAGCACGCTGCTGCCGCACAATCTCTTGAACTGCCGCAGTCAAGTCAGGTACATTATCGCTGTCAAGCTTCATGTCACCGCTATTTCCAGGAGCAATCTCAACAAGATCGCTGTTCGGCGTTTTGAAGACGACCTCGCTTGTCGTGACGTCTTGGACACGAACAGTATAACTCTTCGTGCCGATCTTTGCAACGATCACGTTACCTCGACGCACGGTGCGCTCATACGTTCGATCATCATCAAGATCAAATCGAATCGTAAACACGCCGCCGCTGCTCCCTCCGCTTCGCCGTGAAGGCGAAGTAGGTTGCGATGGCTGCGACGGTCCAGACACAGGAGTCCACTGGCATGAAGAAGAGCATCGATTCGAACCCTGCGTCGTGCCTGGCGGATCGCACTGTTCTCCTTGTTCAAGCACTGTATTGCCGCAGCCTGGCGGCGCAACAACAACATAAACAGTATTTGAATTCAAGAGCCGCAATGCAGGCGTCTGCGCAGGCACGAGATGCGTATTACTAACATAGATAGGATAAGGACCCGCAGGGGGGTATGGCTGAACAATGATCTGAATCTGCGCGTAGCCATTCACGCGCACAAGTGACGGGTTATAGCGCACGTTATTGATGAATACCTCGGTTGGCACCAGTGAAGGTTGGTCAAAATTGTACGGAAGGAAATTCGCTCCGGTCAGCGTGACCATGTTTGGTTGCGCGTTCGAGACAATGACCTGTGGCGACGCTGAAGCAATCGATGGTCTGCCAGCAATGGTGAAGGACTTCGGATTGGACCTAAGTGGCTGTCCATTAAGTGGGTTTATTGCCCGCATTTCAATCTTGTACGAGCGCGGCGTCATCACGGGAGAAATGCGAACATCAATAGTATTGCTGTTGAGCACCGTGTAAGCTGTTGGCAAGAGAGGTATGCCTTCTGCAAGGACAGTGACAGGCTGATTTGTAGCAGGATTAATGAAGTTAGTGCCTGTGACGCGCACCGTTTCAAAGCCGCTTTCTGGTGAAACAACAACATCTTTCGAAAAACTTTGGATATAAGGTATCACTCCTTGTGCGTTTTGCAGCTGGCACTGGCAGGAACCACCGCAGACAAAAGGGACAGTTCCAGGCGACACAAACGGGCACACACCAGTCCATGGCGGATCGCACTGTTCTCCAGGCTCCACAACATTGTTGCCGCAGAAGGTTTGTTTGCCGCGGATTGTTGGATCACTGATGAGAGAGTAAGCAATAAGCAACACAACCAGTACAAGAATAACTGCAGTAAATAGGTGGTTCTCCTCTTTTTTTCCCTTCATGCCAAAAGAGAACACAAACCACTATAAAAACCTTATGCTAGGCGAAAAAACGTCGTTCGATACATTTATTAATCAAAAATGAGAAGAAAATGCATGGAAAACAAAGAGGTAGTCGTTGTCGTTGTTATTCTTGTAGGTCTTCTCGTCATCAACAATCGACCATACACAGGCTACCAAGTGTTCCCGATCAGTGCACGTGGGTCTGGTCCGATGTGGTATCCTGCACAAGCGAAAGAGGGTGACAGTGGCGCGCCACGAGAAATTATCGCAAATCCAATGCCTGCAAGCGTACCTTTTGTCAATAACGCTCCGCAGCCAGAGCTTGAGTGGTCGAAGCGCTGTACGACCTATCAAGATTGTCCTCGAGGTTGGATGTGCGATCGCCAAACCAGATTCTGCAAGTACCCACCATAAAATCAAGAGCAAGCATTATAAATAGAGCTAGGACAGATGATTCATGCGTGAGGTTGTACTCAGACTTGACAGACTCGAAGTAACGCGCTTTGATCCAAGGACATTAATTGCTTCCATTAGGATTGCCTACGCAAAGGATAATCAGCAGGAGCAGTTTGAGATGCAGCATGATCTCACAACGAAATCAGAAGCAGTCACTGAACAGATTGTCCGGGAGTTAAAGAAGCGGGGCAGTATCGATATCGATGATGACGACGTGCTTAACACGCTCTATGTCAAAAAGTTCATAAACGAAGACAAGGCTGAAAAGCGCATGCTGCTCTTCTTCGCCAAGCTCTATGAACGTTGCCGTGTTATCGCGCGGGAAAAAAACCATACGAGGTATATGCAATTGTTGGATGAAATTCAGCACTTGAGCGTTGTGATCTAAGATGGGCGAGGAAGAAGTCAGGAAAATTGATATAGAGCTTCATAAGACATTTACACTCATGAATATTGTTACTGCTATTGGTCGCGACATCACAAAAAAGAATATTGACTTTCAGACAGCGCAGGCGCATATCCAACGATGCTTACTTGAGCGTAAGTTGCAAGGAGATCTTGACTTGAGCCTGAATGGAAAATCACTGGTGTATACATTTGCAGTACCTGGCTGCAGCGACTTTGTGACGTTGGAGGTCGAGGATTGCTATGGACGGTATGTTCAGGGTACTGTTAAATATAGATTTCGCTATCCTGTTGTCTCTTGCAGTGACTCTCGAGAGTAAGGGTAGCACACTTATAGGCAACAAGGGTACAATGGGGAGGTAAGAAGGTGGCAGAAAAAGAAAAAATCCACGCACACTTAAAATGCCTCGGCATCGAGGGTACTGCTCAATGATTATGCAGAGATACATTCGGTGCTTCAGTCGTGACCACGAAAGGCAATGTGCTCAGCGACGTTCGTGACATGTACACGTCAGCGACCCACGGCATAATTCCAAGCGAATGCGCAATCCATCATAAAAACATCAAAGACCGCATCATCAGAGAAGCTCTTGCAGTTGCGAAGGTGGAAACAGTTGACATGATTGCATTTTCAGCCGCGCCAGGGCTTGCGCCATGCTTGCGTGTTGCAAAAGAAACAGCTCTTGACATCGCAAAAGACCTCAACGTGCCAGTGATTGGCGTGAACCATTCGGTAGCGCATCTCACATCAGGTTTGCTTTTTACAAATGCAAAGGATCCGATCTATCTCTACCTCTCGGGCGCAAATACCCAGATCATCGCGCAGATCGATGACCGTTTTCGCATCTTTGGCGAAGCTATCGATACACCCTTGGGCAATGCGCTGGACAAGTTCGGCCGTGAAATCGGTCTTGGCTTTCCCGCGGGACCGAAAATCGAAGAACACGCGAAAAATGGTTCATACATCGAGCTTCCATACACAGTCAAGGGAATGGATCTCTCGTTCGCTGGCATGGTGACAAAAGCTGTCGATCTCTACAAGAAAGGCGCACGTCGCGAGGATCTTTGCTATTCATTCCAGGAGACCGCTTTCGCGATGGTCACGGAAGTCACGGAGCGCGCGCTTGCGCATACCCGAAAAAATGAAGTGCTGTTGATTGGCGGCGTTGCTGCAAACAAACGTCTCTGTCAGATGTTGACAATCATGTGCAGGGAGCGAAATGCGCAGTTCTTCACCGTTCCATTGAAATACGCAGGCGACAACGCCGCAATGATCGCATGGCAGGGCATTCTCGAGTACAACGCGGGGCGCAGAGACGAGAACCCGGACATACGGCCGTACGAGAGAACAGACCATGTCAAAATAATCTGGTAGTCTACGACTTGAATATAAACACAACAAGCATCCTCATATAGTCAAAAAATTGGCCGGCAAGTGACGGAAAGAGAACCATGACCACAATCAGAATCAGCAGTGCCCGAACGTATGACTTCTCCATGCAGTAACGATAAGATTTCCGGCTTATTAAGGTTTCGAGTCATGATACGTGTTTAGCTAACCGCAAACAGCAAGCACTAGTTCCTATACTACAGGGACTTATGGAGCGTCTGCGAAATGTTTTTAAATACCATTGTGTAGTACTCACTTCACTGGGGGAAACAATGAGCTATCAAGAACTTTGGAAAGTCTATTGCCAGCAACGGGATTCGGCATCAATGCAGGCACTAACACTTGCGGCCGAACATCGTATTAGAGGATTCGCGCGTAGCCTTATCCCACGTCTTCCACGCTCCGCTTCTATAGACGATCTTCTTCAGGATGGATTTGTGGCATTTCAGGAGGTGCTTTGTGCTTATCAAGGAACTTCGATGGGCCGATTCTGGTACCAAGCTCTGGCTGCGATGCGTGTCGCCATGGTTGAAGGGTCGCATCAGCGTTGGCTTCCAGGACAATGTGACGGAGATGGATTCTCTATTAATGACGTTGTGGAGAGTTCACGTGTGCACCCTGTTCGTACCCTCTACTATAAGTCTAGATCATAGTCTATTCACAGCATCCTATTACAGAGTCACCTTGTAAAAAAGATGGTTGTTCTGCGCTGTGGATCTGCGAGTATCTCCGAAAGTACGGCGGCAATGCGTGCAGTCTCTGGTTGAGGACTGCACC
>CAYJXL010000028.1:0-14713 GCA_964374125.1 Candidatus Woesearchaeota archaeon
AGATCCCCTGGAAGAGATGTATCGGCTGCTTACTTCAAACGCCTAACCAATTACCCATTAAGACATATTTTATAAACCTCTTTCCCTATCAAGGAAGTATGCACAAAAGGGGTCTCAGCTACGTCGATTGGGCGATCAGCATGGGTTTGTTTATTATCGTCGTCCTTGCCATATTCATCTTTCTCAAGCCAGGCGCTCAGCCAGTCTACAACCAAGACAACCTCGTAAACATTGTTGAAACCAGCTTTCTCAAGGACGCCCGCTGGTCAATCGTCAGGATACCTTTGTTCATCAAGCGCCTCGACAAGCAAACAGCCGAGCAGAACCCGCGGCCTTTGCAAGCAGAAATCACATACTCGCCAGACTTCACGATGGATCTCATTGAACCGCCAAATCATCCCCTCCAGATCACGCACGCCAGCCTCGCAGTGCCAAGAAAGGTCACCATCACATGTCGTCATCCCAGTCTGCCAACCTGCACCGACATCACCCTCCAGATGTTGTTCAAGCCGCAGCTTTCCTCATACCCCGACCCAGGTATACAAACAACCTGCGTTCCAGTCGGCGGTTCATTTTGCCGTGTCGAAGCAGGCGCCTCGGAATTCCTCGAAGGCTTAAAGGAATCAACCGTCAGCGGAATTGCCACGTACTCGTACGAAAACCTCAAGGAAAATTGGCGCTTCCCAGAATCACGGGATTTCTCAATCTATCTCGACAGCAGACCAATCGCAACCGCGCAGCAACCAGCGCAGGCAAATGTTTTCGCCCGCACAAAGAAATACTGGGTACTGAAAGACAGCGGCCAACTAGTTCCTGCCGACATCAACGTGAGAGTATGGTAAACAAACAGGGGTTCCTCAAAACATTGGAAGCGGTTATTGCAATCATAATGATCCTCGGCTTCGTCTATGTCGTCACGCCAAAGCAGCAGAAGCCAGAGACAACGCCATTCAACATCCTCGACGTCCAGCGCTTTGTCCTCACTGAAGTTGCCATGAACGAAACCTTCCGGAACTGCATCACAACCTCGCAGCCATCCAGCTGCGGTACCGGCTGTCTCCAGCAGATTGATGCGTTTATCGATCAGAACACGCCCTCAGGATACGAGAATGCCTGTGAAGTCTGCGCAAGAGCAATAAGCTGCTCCACAAATCCTCTGCCGCTTGACCGTTCAGTCTTCACCGACAGCATCTTCGTCAGCCACACAACGACCTCGAAGGTCTTTAGGGTGTATTTTTGGCCAGCAGCGCAGTAAGTAAAATCGCTGTTAGCAGACCGAGACAGAAGGTCGAGGCGGGGAACGAAGTGACGAGAGTTCGTGGCGAAGCGATAGGTTAATAAAAAAGATGGCAACGTTATAGGCATCGAACTTCTTTTTGTAAGAGAACGGATGCCCCATCTCCTAATTGTTAAAATCACGGTTTTACGAACTTCGCAACAAAGAACCCTTCAGTTCCCTGATACTGCGGCCATACCTTAATCCATTTCTTCTTCTCAGATTTCACAGACAAATCTATAGGAACAAGCTTCGCATCTGTGTGTTCAAGCAGATATTCAACAATTATCTCATCTTCCTCAGGCTCCAAAGAACACGTCGAGTAAACCAATGTGCCTCCTCGCTTCAAAAGCTCATATGCGTGCATTATCAATCGCCTCTGCAATTTCGCTAGTCTTCGTATCATGTTCAAGTTCCACGTCCTCAAGGTCGTCTCTGTCTTCTGCGTCTTGCCCTTAATCAACCCAGTTCCGCTGCAAGGCGCGTCAACAAGTACCTTGTCAAAAAGAAAGACATTTGGAAACTTGTCCCCCGAATGCTGAGTCACAACAGTGTTCAAGACAGAACATCGCTGCAGGTTCGCATACAAGCTCTTCAATCTCAAAGAATCGCTCTCGTTCGCAACAACCACTCCCTCGTTCTTCATCATCGCTGCAATCTGGGTCGTCTTAGCGCCTGGAGCGGCGCACATGTCCAGCACTGCATCACCTGCCTTCGGTTCCAGCGCCAAAGCAGGCAGCATCGAAACACTCCTTTGGATAAAGAACAAGCCATCACGATGCTCCTGCAGATCACTCAATCTTCGAAGTTTATCGTGCGTAACATAAAAGCCTTCACCGCACCAAGGCACTTGTTCAAGAATAAAACCTCGCTCTTGGAGGATTCGTTGTACATCTCTGACAGTTCCTTTCAACGTATTGATCCTAATGGATTTTTTCGCAAAGGTAGTGAGAGACTGCCTGTAAGCTTCGAAGTCAGTCAGCTCTGAGTAGTGCTTCACAAATTCAGGTTTAAACTGTAACGCCATAAGAGCAAAGTAACCAATGAATATATAAGCCTAAGCAATCAGTTTCAACAGGGGCACGTGCTCAACCCCGATCTTGCCGACATACAGCTTCGCAACATCGTTTCTCTTCGCAAACTCTTTCACTTTGTAGTATCCATCAAGGTACAAGTAGTCTTTCGTAAATGCGCCAGGTTTCGACGTGTCGCCCATGCCCCGTTTCGCCCGCAACGCAAGCGTCCACGCATCCTCGCGTGAAAAGAAATCGCGCAAGTACTGGTACGCCACGCTAAAGCTGCTCCGCAGCGCCAAGTCAACCGCAACAACTCTCCCGGCGTATTTCCGCAGGGTCCGATTGTCCAGCAGCCCCGCCCTTTCCTCATTGTACACCGCAAGCCCTTCTTCCGTCCGCAAGTACGAAGGAAAGCCAATCAGGAACAGCCGGTGCTTCTGCAATTTCGCCCGTTCAGCGCGCATGATGTGCGTTCCAATCTCGTGCACAATCAACCGTTTCAGATCATCGTCTGAAAACTTCCGGTGCTTGTTGATCAGCAGTGTCTTCGTCTCGGCATTGAACGTCGCACCTGCAATCATCTCCTTCTCGCGAACCTTCCACTGAAGTCCATACAATAATAATGAATCCAAGAACTTCTTCACTGTCGTCAATGAGCTGCATTCCCCGCTGTTGTCCTCAGGGGGCAGTTCGAGAATCTTCCGTGCGCGCAGCACTAAAGACCGATCCGGCTTTCCGTAAAGCTCTTGCGATCTTCTTGCAAACGGCAGCATTCCTACCGCTTCCAAAAGTTCCGCTCGCTTGATTAGTTCATTTCTCCGTCGCATCAGCAAGTTGCCAAAGCCGCTCCTGTTCGTCGTCATCTCAGCAAGTTCCTCCTTCACCGATCGCAACGGCAATAATAAACGCTGATAGAAAAAGTGCGGCTCATAGTGCTCGTCGCGGAATACCTTTGCCTGCTCCTGAGCAAGGTTCAATGGCTGCGGCAGCGAGAATTTAATCCGCTTGTGGAGCAAGTAAAGATTGCTGTCAAACCTCTTTTCATCCATAAGCTCTTTGCAACAGCGAAGATGTTTATATGATTTGCGGATAATCCTCTGAATGCAAAGTCTGAAAGAATCCTAATGGCTCGCGATGCTGTTCGCATAAATCGCCGTTGTATCGTCAGTCTCGTACGTGCGTGACGACAGCTGGTCCACCAAGTCCTTGACAGTCATGGTTTTCTGGAATGGCTGCACTGAAACACGAACAACATGACCCGATCGAAAAGCAGGAGCGTAAGGGTAGAGAATCGTATGGATCTTGCCCTCCGGCGTCGCAAGCTGGACATAAAAGAAGCGGTAAACATCCTCAGGAGGCATATGTTCTTGACGCTCCCGCAGACGATAGCGTACTTCCGCAGCATGTATGGAAAGCACGCGGCCGACAACGAAGTCCTCTCGCTGCACCACAGGCGGCGAAGAAACAACCCTCGTGCATGCTGGCGCACTAAACAGCAGCGCCTCTAAGCCAGCTATATACAGCAAATGCTTCATCCCAAAACCAAAGTTCAGAAGAGTAGTTTATAAGTGTTAGGAACCTTGGGAGAGTGACGAAAATAACGTTGTAACGACGAGCGTCGCGTATGCCCCCTTCGGCAACTGGAAGCTGAGGGTCGCTTTATATTTCCCGTCATGAAGCTCATCCTGATCCCACGCTGCTGAAAAATTAACCACGCGAACACAGAGTTCACGTTCCGTTCCCTCGTTCCCTAATTCAGGCATCTTCGGCACCAAGAAGTCCCTCGTCGTGACTCCCTCTTGATGCAATAGCTTCTCATAGATATCTCGAATCCGAGGGGAGGCAAGCTTTGTCAGGAATCCGATGACAGGCACCGCCTTTTCATCTGCAACCTGCTCTACAACCTGATTCCACAGGTACGATTGGTACGCGCTGATATAGAACCGCAGCATGCGGCGATCAGCCATCGTTCTCAATGTTCTGATGGGATCATTCTCAATAATCTTCAAGTCTAACAGCTGGCAGGCCTGTGTGAAGTCTCCTTTGACAATCGCCTTCCCGATCAGGTAATTTTTCCCAGTCTTCCCAAACCGCTGGCTGTCAAAGAGATTCTTCATCTTGTCTACAGCGAGCGTCTTCTTCTCCGCAAGATCACGAACAACGATCCGAAAGTAATTGCCTTGATGATCTCCCAAAGAGATTCGTTCCTTCCCAGAGCCAACATACCGCAACGTCATGCCGGCAAGAGAAAGTCGTTCAACATTTTCTTTTGATGCCTTGTAAATCGAAAGGTATTGTTCAGTCACTGCTCGCTTGTCCTTGATGCCTGCATACCCAAAGCACTTCATCGGCAGATGAAGCGCCTTCGCAAGCTTTTCAATTGCTTCAAACGTTCCAAGATTCTCTTTGTGCAAAAGAAAGTAAGAGAACGGCCCGCTACTCAACTGCGGTTCCATGATCTCCTTCACGTAAAAGTCCTCAATGTGTTCCTTGATGATCATAGAACGCGGAAAGCATTGTCAATTAAAAGACTATCTCTTTGTGATATGTTGTTAAAAAATTTAGGAAACGACCTACAAAAAAGCCACCGGTACCAAAAAGCAGTCATCGAAGAGGATACACAAACAATCCACTTTGTCCGCCAATAGTACCAAGAAAGACAAGAACTCGACCTTTTATGTCAACCGCATAAATACCGTCAGGTGATTGAACAGTGTACTGTTTAATAAAGTCATCAGTGGTAAAGAATCTGCCATCTGCGCCAGTATCACGAACCTCAATGACAGTTGCAGTGCCGCCATTAGTAAGATTAAATATTGCAACAATCGCATAACTTCCAGCAACCGATGTTCCCGTTACAGTTGTAAACGCTCCGTCAATGGCGTAAGCTATGAAAGATGGAGGTCCAAAGGAATTTGGTGGTGGCGTGGGAACTAGTCTTCCCGCAAGCAGATTAGGCGTAGGGTAACTGGTAAGCCTTCCCAGTTGGCCGCCAACAGGTCGGAGATCGTAAAGGTTAAGGACGCGTGTGTAGGGCGGAAGTGCACCAACATCAAAAGCAAGAAGGACATGACTAGCGTCATAAGCAATATCTGCGCCCCGGGGCCAAACCCCGCCACCGCCACCAAAAGTAAGGGTTTCATCATCGCCGCCACCTCGATCGCCTTCAAAGATGCCGTTCAAACCAGGACCCGCCAAAATCAAGCTAAGGTAGTTCGAAGCCAGGTAATAACTAATCTTGCTATTGCTCGTACCAACACCGATGCTGGTGCCCGCAGGGGCCATAGTTATCACTTCGCCACTATCATCCGCAGTGCCGGCAAGAAAATCATTGCCAAAACTATGATAAAGCAGAGGAGAACCGGCAACAGCTCCAATATACAGTGCCGCATTCCGCACAAGATCAACAGGTGTGTACACAGCACTGTTTGCAAAGAATGCGATAGGAACAGCTCGATCATCTCCAGTCCCAACGAGTCCATCAACGCCAGCCTCACGACCAAGCACAGCCTCGCTTGGGTACAAGAAATATTCATAAGCGACACGATTACCAAACGCTGCTAATCTAAATGGAGAATAGCCCTGGGATACCGGAAGAATTCTACGAAGACCACTCCACCGATTCGAAAAAGCATCACCGAATCCAAAAATAAAAGAATTAGAGTTAGTATAATCATAAGCAAAAACAAAGTACTCCGCACCCCACTCAATGCCTGGTGGCCAATGTCCGCTAGGAGTTTGCGGCGCTGCAAGTTCAAAGCTAAGATACGAGTTTGTCGGATAAAAAAGTTGTGGACCGGTGATCTGCAAAGACTGTTGCTGTAGTTGAGAAGTATCACCCATATCTGTACCCAAAGAAACATCTGCAGAAGTGGTCACGTCATCAATCACCCCGGTTGTTGTCTCTGATGCAACATTCACAGAATCATCAAAGGTTGCATAACTTCGAATAACAGAAAACGACTCAGTGCTACTTAAATAGAGGATAAACATAAATACTACGAGATAAATCACCCACTTTTCCATAATAACGTTAGCAACTTTAGTGTATATATATGTTTCTCACCACTTAAAAAGAGTAATCTGTCTACGCACAATGAAGCCCCAAAACCGTAGCAGAGCTGCGGGGTATTAAACCCAGAATAGAATAAACCAACGTTGGGCTACCATTCAATGCTGCCAAAAGCCCGCTGGACAACCTCGGGCAAAGCAGGATGAATGTGCACCGCATCCACGATAGCATCTGTCGTTAAACCAGCGCGCATCGCGACAATCACCTCATGGATCAGCGTTGAGGCATCCGTGCCGATGATGTGGCATCCTAATATTTTTTTCGTCGCAGGATCAGCAAGCACCTTCACAAACCCATCCTCGTCCTCGAGCGCCTTTCCCATCCCCGTCCGAATATATTTATATGTTCCAACCTTATAGGGAATCTTTTGTTTTTTTAGTTCCTGTTCTGTCACGCCAACCCCCGCGATCTGCGGCGACGCGAAGACTGCGTGCGGCATCGCCAAATAGTTCACTTTCATCTTCGTTTCAGGATGGAACGCGTTATACGCGCAAACATCAGCTTCAAGATTCGCGCTGTGCTTAAATAGATATTTTCCAGCAATGTCACCAATCGCCCATATCCCAGGAACATTTGTCTCCATGGAATTATTCACCTGAACAAACCCATCCTCTGTCACCTTGACGCCAGTCTTCTCAACCGCAAGCGTATCAGTGTTCGGTCTCCGTCCCGTAGCAACCAACAGCACATCAGCAACAATCGCCTTTTTTTTACCGCCATGTTCCGCAGCTACAACAATACCCTTGCCGCGTTTCACAACGCTCACAACATTCGTGTTCAGCAACACCGTATATTTCTTCTTGACAATTTCAGTAAATGCGACAGCAATCTCCTCGTCCTCATTCCGTACAAGCATCCCGCTCCGGTTGATCAGCGCCACCCTCGTTCCTAATGACGAAAAGAAATGTCCAAGCTCAGCCGCAATATATCCGCCGCCAAGAATGATCATGCTCTTCGGTCGCTCGCGCAATCGCATCACAGTATCAGACGTCTCATGCTTAACTCTCTTTAGTCCAGAAAATGGTGGAAGAGATGGTCGCGTCCCGGCGCAGATAAATATCTTCTCTGCCGCAAGATATTCATTTCCGACTTTCAAAAGTTTATGGCCGACAAACGATGCACGTTTTCTGTAAACTTTCACGTTCCGCAAATGTTTATTCGCCAGCTCAATACTCTTCGCCTCGCCATCGACAACGTTCCAAACACGCTTCTGGATTGCCTTCCAATCTACGTTAGTAGCCTTCGCAGTAATCCCAAACACCTGTGCCTTCCGAATCGCCTCAAGCACATCAGCAACATGAATCAGCATCTTTGACGGAATGCATCCGCGATTTAAGCATGTCCCTCCAAATGGCCCCTCATCAATGACAGCAACCTTCAATCCCTTCTCTGCCGCTATCGAAGATATGTGAAGACCAGAACCAGCGCCAATAACAATCGCGTCAAACACTCTCTTTTTCATGATAATAACTGGAATGAATGTATTATTTAACGTTATCGTTTCTCGAGCGAAGGTACTCAACAAACACCGGAAGAAACGAAACAACAATAACGCCGACGACAAACAAACCGAAATTATCTTGTACAATAGGAAGGTTTCCAAAAAAATACCCGCTGAACACAAAGAGTCCAACCCATGCAACACCGCCAATAATATTGTAGAGCAAGAACTGTCCGTAATGCATCTTCCCTATGCCCGCAACAAAAGGCGCAAACGTTCGCACGACAGGAACAAATCTCGCAAGGATGATCGTCTTCTTCCCGTAGCGCTTGTAGAACTGCTCTGTCTTTTCAACATGTTCTTTCTTCAGGAGCTTGAATCTCTCATACAAAATCCATCGCCCATAGCGGTGGCCGACCCAGTAATTGACAGTGTCCCCGAGAACCGCGGCAATGCTCAGCGAGACAAACAGAACGATTGCGCTCATCGCTCCACGTGCCGCAAATGCGCCTGCCGCAAAGAGCAGCGAATCCCCGGGCAAGAACGGCGTGAACACCAGCCCTGTCTCTAAAAGAATGATGAGAAAAAGAATGCCATAGGTCAGTAGGCCATATTCCTGCAGCGTGACCGAAATGTATTTATCAAAGTGCAGTAAAACATCAACAGCGCGTGAAAAAAGTCCCATAGCAAAATAAGAAGATAAAAACAAGTCTTAAAGCTTTCGTTCAATGAAAAGAAACGATTATAAATGTTGGGAAAAGCGTTTCGCTATGAAAACGACCAAACTTTGTTTTGCAGCGCTGTTTCTTGGTTTGGTGAACGCCGCTTTTGCCCAGCAGCTCCCTGCAACGATGGAAGAAGGACAACAAGATACATTCTCCCTTGGCGGGCGAATCTATGCGATTGAAATTTTGCTTATCTACGAAGAAAGTCAGACTTATGTCATACTTAAGGTAAACGATCAACGCATAAACCCCCTTACCTGAGGTTCTACCTATGATCTCCCTGATGGTGCAAAAATTGAGATTCTGGAGATAGTACGGATGCCTGGTGGTGAGGCTGGATGGATCGAAACAGTTACTTTTACATTTACTGATTACTGCGGCGACCGCCAATGTGGTAGTAACGAAAACTGCAACGCATGTCAGGCAGATTGCGGTTGTCAGGAGGATTACGCTTGTGACCAAGGTACGAATAGGTGTAGGCAAATAACCTGCGGTGACAATCGATGCGACATGAATGAGGATTGTGACCTTGATAGCTGTTGCGATAGCAGAATTACAAACCTCAAGACAGACATACGCCATTGTGGAACGTGCACGAAACAGTGTGGCTACAGGGAAGTATGTACTCAAGGAATATGCTTAAGAGAAGGCCAACAAAATGCAACGGCCTCAAACATTTCCTGTGGCGATAAGATATGTCAACGGGACGAGAAGAATTGCTGTTCTGACTGTGGCTGTAAGGAAGGTTATGGCTGCATTGAAAACATGTGCATCCGCAACGCCTGTACCTCAGCAGATGATTGCAATGATAGCAACCCATGCACAGCAGACATATGCACTGGAACACCGAAGAACTGCATCCATCAAAAACAAGATGGCTGTCCAATAGAAAATGAGTGCGCCCAACAACAGAATATCAGGTCTATCGGAAATGTTTCTTCATTCTGCAATGTCGAGGATGAATGGGAAAGACAAAGGCAGGCTGGAGAGCAGTGTGATGAAGATTATAAATGTTTGAGTGGAAAATGCCAATCCAACGCTTGTTATGCGGAAGAGTCCAAAGGGCTAATCCGTCGTCTCCTGCAGTGGCTGAAAAATTTGTTTGCCAGTTAGCCGGATGAAAACAATCAATGTCCGCGTTATCTCAAACGCAAGTCATCGCAATGATGGACGAACGAACGCCAAACGCTTGTAATCGTTTACGTCGGCGCCGGCGGCGGAAATAAACAACGACCAAGACCAGTGCAAGAATAACGACAGCCATAGAAAGGATGAGAAGAACCAGCCGTTGTACCGAAGAAAACCTGTCAATGTTCCCAATCTTCTGTTTTTGCTCTTCCTGGCGCTGCTCAGGTGCCTTTGGCTGAGCCTTCCTTGAAGGGAGTTCATCAGTTTCCTTTTTCGACGGAGGCGTCTTATCTTGTCGTGGCTCCTGGCGCTGCTGAGGTCGAGGTTCTGTAACCCGGGTTTGATTCTGCGTCCTGTTGACAACTGGAGGGGCTATCGTCATGCGAGGAACAAGCGTCACACTGGCAGTATCTCCAAATCGCGTCCGTCCACGCGCCTCAAGATAAAATTCCACTGTCGTGTTCTCATCAATGCCCTCGGAAAAAACAAAGTCGCCAGTTGCGTAATCTGAAAGCCCAGGGACATCTCGCGTCAGGGAGATGTGGCTCTCAGCGTCGTCTTCATCCTTGGCGACAAGCTCCACGCTGCCAGACGACGTGCCGTCGAGCCACGTTGTCTCCTGCAGGTTCTCGATCGTCGCTCGCCCATAAAGATTCGCACTGCCTGCAACTTCAATAACAGGATGTTCAAAGAGAGAGACCCAGTTGTTCTGAACATCCTTGATCATAAGCGACAGAAAACGCGAATGCAAGCACTTCACTGGACACCTTCCGGTGTTTGGCGCATTTCCAACGCACACAGTTTCAACGCTTGCGGAAGTCTTGTCCGAGCACGTGGTCAAGACGCGAGGCTGGAATCCTTGTTGCGCTAACGCCAAGTACCGTTGTCCGCTATCGCTGAAGAATCTCTGGAATGATGCAAACGCATCAGGGTCCACCACTAAATTCGTAGCAGGCGACCAGCTTCGTCCGCTCTTCAAAAGTGCTGCGCGGTCGCGGATTGCTGAAGTAGCTATATACTCTTGGAGTGTTGTGTTTTCAACAAGGCCATAATTATTGTAAACAGGGCTGCCGGTTTGCTGCGTGCTGTACCCATCAATCTGTCGCCCGGCAAACCACCATGCAGCAAATCCCGTGAACGGGCTGTTGTATACAACATCAGATAATGTCTCGTAAAACCTCTTCTTGTCATCCTCGCTGCATCGCCCAATATAGACAGGATGGCATTCGCTTGAGTACCCGACTTCAACCACCACGATGGGTTTTCCAATGAAGTCGTATCCTCCAAGGAACCCCATTTTTTTGAGCGTGTTTGAAAAGCCTTCGGTGTTATATGCGCCCACAGAGCCATAAAATTCTTCAGGAACAACATCAACATATTTTGATAATGACCAGCGCTTGTTGTATTCAATCATCCTGCAGCTCTGCTCCCAGTCAAATGCAGGCGAACCAACATGCGCGTAGACAATGTGATTGGCATCAGCAGACTTGTACGTCCTGACCATTCTCCGGTAGGCATCGCTAACTGCGTCATTGACGAAGTGATAGTACGCGACCGTGTAGCGCTGCCACATTCCCTCATTGCACAGCTCGTCATCAGTCGGTGTTCGAACACGCGCGCGTTCAGGAAACACTGTTACTGGGATGGGATAAGTCGGATTCTCAGTTACAAACGTGGTTGAAGAGCTGCAAATTTCTCCGAAGGGCCGGTTGTTCTTTGTCATCTGCCAAGAGAGTGGAATGGGACCTGCAGGCACCGGTGGCACTGTATAAGAAAAGGTGAGACTGATCTCTTGCCCTGGCGCAACTGCCGAAGGCAATGGCAATGGTGTGCCTATGAATGAGAGTGAGTATATATCCTGCGTCCATGTGTTCGTGCCAGTGTTTCTCAGAGTGAACATGATCGTATAAGGAACATTCACGAGCGCTCGAGCCGGAACAGTATGGGAAATACAGCGGCCATTGTCATCAAGAGATCCTGCAGGGTTGAAATTCCAGTTCTGAACTGCAGCATCAATATTGCCATAGTTCTTGCTGATCCACGTGTTCCATGATTCCTGAGCTTGCGGAAGGTTGCGCCGCTTTGATGCATACTGAACATTGTTCTGGTCAATCCATCGGAACTCGACAGATGGCTCCCAGTCAAGCTCGTAGCCAAAAACCGCTTCATTGCCTGCAAGATTGCATGTCTGGATGATGCGCAAGTCCCTCTGGTACGTCTCTGAACCTAATACCAAATTGGCAAACGGGTCGCTCCACTGCATAAAAATGCCAACCTTTAATCCACGACTCTGTGCTTTATTGAGAAAGTCAACAAGGTTTGGACAGTAGCGCTCATCCTTGATGCCCTGAATGATAATATAGTTGAACCCCAAGTCGCGAACCTTGTCAAGCTCCCGATCAACCTGTTCGCGGTTTCCTGGCTGGTTATAATAAATGTCCTGAAGCCAGTTGCGATCCTGTCCTGCAGGTGGTTGCTCCTCATAGAATGATGGAAAGTAATTGACGCCGTAAGGATACCATGCCTGTCCGTCAAGCAGAAAGCGATTGCCATCGACAGTTACAAAACCCGCTGTCACCGGCATCGCTGAGAGTGCAAGACCGAGTGCTATGAAGAGTACAAAAAACATACGGGGACGTAAAAAGTTCATAGCCATTCTATAGAAAAACGCATTTTTAAACCTTGGGAAAGCGTGGGCTCTGGTGTAGATCAAAGTCAGGCCTCAACATTTATATATAAGTCATAATGTTACAGGCATACGGAGGTAGAATACTGCGGGTTTTTTGAAACAAAATATAGAGATTACTTATATGTGATCTTTCGGATAGGCATCGGTGCATTATTTTTTATGTATGGTGTGCAGAAATTGTTTGAATTATGGGGTATGCCTGGCGGGCCTGCTGCTTTTGGAACCTTGGTCTAGTACGCTGGTGCAAGTGAGTTCCTGATTGGGTTGGCCTTGATCTTTGGTGTCTTAACGCGTCTTGCATCGTTCTTTGGAGTCATCGAGATGCTCGTGGCCTACATTATGGGACATGCTTTGCCAAACGGATGGAATCCTGCAATAAATCAGGGAGCGCCTGCCCTTATGTTTATGCTTGCATTCCTCGCTACCTTAGCGTATGGCGCAAAAAAAGCCAGTTTGGAACAGGCAGTCTTTAGAAAAGAACTCTTCTGACTTTCTTTTTTGTTTTTTTGTCCAAGATTCTTTCAGACGTTTACGTAACAGCTCAGAAAAGCGCTAGAGAGCAAAGCGCCTGCGAGTTGATCATTCTTTACACGATGGTGATGTAGGACGGGCGAGAAATCGAGACAACGCCGCCCGACTGGAGATACGTAATGTATGCAGCCACAAGTGAGAGGCCGCGAAGTGCTGGCCGATTCGGGATATTCCACGCCACAAATGCAGCGCCGCTGCTGTCCATCATACCGCTGCTGCTCACAAGGCCGGCATTCGAAGGCATAGCGAGCGTGATCATTAAAAGTGGATCGATCGTGAGCGGAACTGTGCGGCCATCAGGAAGAACAATTGGCGGCATCGTGCTGAATGCCATCGCAAACACGTAAGGAATGTTTGCGCTCATGGGATCAGACAAAGTAAACTGTACTTGGCTGCCGACTCTTGGCGTTCCAGTAATCCCTAACGATGCAGTGGAGAGCGTTGGCGCAATGAGAACATCAATGCCGCCATCTGCTCGCTGGGCGTTGTACTTGACGCCGACATTGCGCTGGGCATCAACAAATATCTGCCCTGGTATGAATTGGGCATTGTTAAGATTGTTGTCACCTGGTGTAGCGTCAATCAAGACGCCCCGATCCGGCTCTGGAGCGCTGCTCTCAAATCGATGGAGGATCATGCCTTCGCCCGGTAAACAGCTGTCAAATCCTGTTCGCTTCCGATACTCAATGCTGTAGTAAAATTGCGGACCGCCAACAATGACGCCCCTCACGCGCGAAACTGTGTCAGTTGTTGGGTATAAAGGAATGACCAGAGGCCCCTGATTCATCAAGGGAACTGAACGAAACCCTGTCTGATATGCTAACCATTGTGCATTGATCTTGTTGCTCGCGTGCGTCTGGCTGCCTTGTGGGGTGCATCCTCGGCTCATCACATCCCACGGCGAGTCAGTTGCTGTCATGCTGCTTCCCGACGCGGAAAATCCTAGGTTGCTTCCATATCCCGCAGACGCTAATCGAACATTGTCTGCGCCCATGTACCCAAATGGAGTAATCCACGACAAGGAAATCATGCGTCCATTGATGGGAAGATAAAGGTCGCGAAGAGACCATCCCCCGCTCAGCTGGAGCGGAAGATTGTCATTCAGAAAGACAAGCACGCGATCACCATCTTGAATGCCAAAGCGGGAGGGATCAGAGCCAAGAGCATCGAATGCGATAGTGAGCAATCCGGCAACAATGTTTGGGTTCTGTTGAACGTACTGCTGTGCTGAGAACGGGAGCGTGAACCAGCCGAATGATCCCAAGTTGAATGCGCCGCCTTTCACGACGCGCATTAGGTTATAGGAGTTCTGCTCCCAAAATCGCTTCACAGAGAGGCTGTTGTCAAACACAAGATTACTAAAAAAACTCGGCAACTGGGGCATGTTCGTATTGCCATTGAATTGCGCAAGCAGCACGACAGTCCGTTGATCACCAAGTGTATGGTGGTAATCTAATGTCGCAGGAGTGATCACCTGAACGGAAGTGACATGAAGTTGCGCAGGTGCTACAAGGATGCCTTGAACCTCGACGAGCTCGGCACGAGCACTCTCATAAAATTGGTGCTGAACTTCTACGCTCGGTAAGATAAGACCATAATAAGTCCCGTCCAATCCAACCAGAAAAGGAAGTGATGCGCCTTGTTGTGTTTCCGAAAGCACGTCAAGAACAACAGGCTTTCCCTGCACCGTGATGGAATTGTCCTTTCCAAGAACAGCATGGGCAACGATAACGAACTGCAAGAGCGCTAAAATAAGGAGTGCTCTGCTACCTCTCTTTTCTAGTCTCATAAAATATTTTTACTGTGTCGGTTTAAATACATTACGATTGAGCTAG
>CAYJXL010000029.1:0-14523 GCA_964374125.1 Candidatus Woesearchaeota archaeon
CGAACGTGAGAAAAATTCGCGACGTGTTGAACAAGCCGCGATGCGCCTGCTGCCATGCAGACTAACCTCCTCTTTCAGTCCTTCGGATTGCCGTACGTCGATGCACTCGTGTAGAATCAAGGGAGCTAGCGAGAGCTCTCTTCACTATGCCTTCTTTTTCTTCGTTCTGATCAAGAATCATCGCTGAAGTACCGGCATCCAGGATCTTTGGTGCAGTCCTCAACCAGAGACTGCACGCATTGCCGCCGTACTTTCGGAGATACTGCCCGAGAGCAAGCTATTTATACCCTGAGAACTGTTTTTATGCATGGGGCACATAGCAGAAAGAGAGGTGGAGCTGCCAGAGGCTGTAATCTCTAAATTATTGCGCATTGCCGCAGAAGATGAAAGCGTCGTTAGCCTGAGTGTGGGCGAGCCAGACTTTCCAGCGCCAAAGCCGATTGTCGAATTTACCAAGGAATTCGCAGATCAATGCAATCATTACAGCCCCCCGATAGGCAGAAGAGAACTGCGTGAAGAAATCTGCAAAAAATTAAAAAAAGATAATAAAATCGAAGCGCATCCAGACAATGTCATCGTCACCACCGGCTCGCAGGAAGCAATCCTTTTAGCAGCCGCCTGCCTTCTTGACGTCTCCGAGCAGGTTATCATTCCAACGCCTGGTTTTTTAGGCTATCTTCCAGCAATGGAACTGTTGAACATCTTTCCTGTGCCGCTCGAGTTGCGCGAGGATGAAGACTGGGAGATCAACCCTGACAGGCTGCGTCGCTTAGTTGACCCAAAGAAGACAAAAGCAATCATCCTCAACACGCCTTCGAATCCAACAGGAACTGTCCTCAGCAGGCGAACGCTTGAAGACATTGCGGATATCGCTCGCGATTGCAAAGTGTACATTTTTGCAGATGAAGCCTACGAGAAACTTGTCTATGGCAAGGATCACATCAGCATCGCAAGCTTGAACGGCATGCGCGAGTATGCTGTCACATTGCACACCTTCTCAAAGTCCTATGCGATGTGCGGCTACCGTGTCGGTTACGCAGTCGGTCCAAAGAATGTTATAGCTGCAATGACAAAAGTGCATGCATACACAACGCTCTGTGCCCCGACAATATCGCAGCTTGTGGCAGCAAAAGCACTTTCCATCGATCCAAAATACACTGAAGAAATGCGAAAAGAGTACGACAAAAGAAGAAAATTCATCATCAAACGCCTGAACGAGGTCGGCCTAACAACAGTAACGCCCTACGGCGCATTTTACACCCTCTCAAACATCAAGGATCTTGGCTTCGACGACAGCATGAAATTTGCCTTCGATCTCTTGAAGGAAGCAAAAGTCGCAGTCATGCCTGGCAAGGAATTTGGAATCTACGGCGAAGGCTATATCAGGTGCAGTTATGCGACCAAGCTTGCAAAAATTGAGGAAGCAATGGATCGCCTTGAATCTTTTGTCAGGAAGCATGCTCGGTAAGTTTTTGGTTGCATCCACAAAGCAATGTACCTTAAAATTTATATACTGGAAACATGCCAGTAAAAGCATATGAAAGAGAGGTTCTCATCGCGATCGCAATTGTTTCTTGTTCTGGCAATCATTGTCCTCCTTCTCTTGGTGTCTACGCGAGAGCGAATGTCAGGGAGCGCAGTAGTGAAGGTACCCGCTGGCTATGAAGATATTCTGAGAACGCCAGCTGTGGAGCGCGTCTATAATCTTGAACCTTCAGAGCCTTTGAGTACTCTCGAAGAACCAGCAGCGCAATCAACTCAGCTGCCCCCAGAAGTAGTGAAAGCGTTGCGTAAATATGCTGTTAAGAAAAACAATCTCCCAACGCAGCTGCAAGCGCTCGTGCAAGGAGTTGAGAACAAATGAAATGCTTCCAGGCTTTTTTTATCGTCTTCCTCGGGCTTCTGCTCATTCCTATGGTCATTGCTCAACAAGTTGGAACTCCTGGATCAACCGGGTTGATTCCTAAAGTCAAGGTAAGCACCAATATCATCGGTCAGACGACTGACCTCACTGTAGAGAACGTAGCGTCGCAGGCGCAGCGAATCTACATCCTGATTGGAGCAAGGTCGTGGCGTGAGCAGGTCTCGCAATTCGGCCAAGGCGCATGGCTTATGGTCCGGCCAGAATTGATTCTCGAGATGCAGCCGCAGGGGCGTCTGTCGTTTCCAGTTGTTGGCGGGTTGCCAACCATTTATGTGCAGGCAGCGGTGATTGATCCAGGCGGCCAGGGGGGCATTGCGCTGTCTGATCTCTTCGCATTCAACATCGCAAACGCATTAAACAGGCGAGTTGGTGATCTGCCGCAGAAACTGATTGGATCTGCCGCAGCCATTGATCCCAGGACAGGAATTATGTACATCTTTGGTGGTACCAACGCATACTCATCGCAAGATCCAACTGACAAAATCATCGCAATGAATCCCCGTCAATCGCTCGGGCACGAGGTAGAAGAAAGAGGCACGTGTCCAGACGCTCTCAATGTCCCTGCAATGGTCTGGGATTCCCGGAGAAACAGGGCATACATCTTCGGCGGCATTCGGCCTGCGCCGCTATACAGCACCGATGCGATCTACGAGTTTAATCCAGACACCAACCAATGTGTACTGTTAGCAGCAGATCGGCTTCCATCTCCGCGGCGCGGAATTACAGGAGTGTACGACGATAGCACCGGTATAACGTATCTGTTAGGGAGCATTAGCGCGAGCGGCAGCATACTGACAGACGTTGTTGCCTTCGATTCAAGCCAGTCGCCAGGGTCAAGGATAAGAACACTGGCAGTGCAGATACCAGATCCGATCCTCACGTATGGGTTTGCTGCAGGCCGAGACCCGCAAACAGGCATCATCTACGTGCTTGATAATGGCGGTACGCGGTTGATGAGATTCATCCCTGGCGGACCTCAGGGCGGCGCATTCGAAACCGTTCCAAACGTGCGTTTGCCAATCCAACCGACACAATATAATCCCAATGGCTATCTCGCCTCGTACCAAGGCCTCATGCATCCGCTCACGAGAAAATTCCTCATTGTTGGCGGCAATACAGGTTTAGCGCCCTCTGGTCAGGACGTCGCATATAACGTCAGGATATTCTCCTTCGATCCCGCAAACCCTAGCAATGGATTTGCTGAGATCGCGCGCATGCCGTTGATCGTTGGACGGCAAGATATGGGTATTGCCGTAGATCCTGTTACTGGTTATGTGTTTCTTGCCGGAGGGCTGGGGCGAGAACGGTTCCGTTATAATAACCGTGAGCTTGAAGACATCCTTGTTTTTGATCACAGTGCAAACACAGTGTCGTGGTTTCTTTCGTTGCCAGAACCAATCAGCTCTGCCTCCATCGCCCGCGATCCTGAGCAAAGGGTGACATACTTGATCGCGCCGCGTACTGTTGCAGGCTTGACAAACAAGATCATACGCGTTAACGAGCAGAGTTTTTTTACGACAGCGCCGTCTCTGTTCGATCAGTTTCCGCAAGTAATCGCCGCAACTGGAGCGATGTGGGACGCACGCAACAAAAAAATTTACGTCTTTGGCGGTCATGATGCCTCATTTGGACCAGTGAATACGATTTATGAAATTACGCCAAGCAATCCGCAGGGAAGCAGGGTCCGTGCAGTACCCGAAACATTGCCCCAAGCGCTCAAGGGTATTGCCGTTGTCACTGATTCTCGCACGAACAAAGCATATCTCTTCGGTGGTGAATCGTTAACAGGATTTTCTACCGCTATTTATGAATGGGATTCTCAGGCTTCAGGCAGCAGGCTTCAGGCGCTTAGCGCTCAGCTTCCCAGCGGCCTAGTTTTTATGAGTGGCGCATGGAATCCGAACGAGAATGCTATCTACCTCTTTGGCGGAAGCGGTTATACAGGCTCGCATAGCCGTCAGATTTTTAAGTTTGTGCCTGATACAGGACAGCTGCAGGTGCTTGCTGATCAACTACCAGTCGGAAGGGTCGACACGAGCGTCGTATTTGATCGTGACAGGTTCCTGATCATGGGGGGCGATACGCCTCCTGGCCCGACTGACGAGATTCTTGCGTACAACCCAGTAACTCATGTCATGGAGGTTGTCGGCCGAATAGGGATGGTAAGGACTGGCTTGGCAGCAACGCTTGTTCCAGAACAGGCACTCGTGCTGATGTTCGGTGGTAATAATTTTGGGCGGTATTTTGATGACACATGGGCATTCTCTTTTGGTTCGTAAAAGATAACCACAAACACATCTGCAGTCAAGAAAAGATATATAAGAAGGCTCCTCAACAAACAAGGCATGAAAAATAAACAAGGAGTTGTAATAAGTTTGCTTGTTGCAGCAATCGTACTCCATGGCTGTGCTACACAACAGGTACCGCGTCCTCAAGAACCAGAGCCAGCATCAGAACCACAATCACAGATGGACATTCAGTTTGTTCTAACCGGCAGCTCTGCGGCAAATTCTCCAGTCGAAGTGAAGATTAAGAATGTCGGCACCGTCTCATACAAATACCGGACAGAATACGCAGCATGCGATCTTGAATACTACGAAATCCAGGGTGCAAGAGCGGACCTCGGTCGTAAGTTCATTATTCCTCCAGGAACGCATTGTGATCTTCTCGTGCACAACGAAATAAAACCAGGAGAAACGAAGACGCTCTTCACGTGGAACCTTGACGAGTGCACCAAGGACCAATGGGGCTGCGTCGAAAGCAAGCCGCTCGCGCCAGGGAACTACAGAGTCATGGGCATGTTTGAATCTTCAACCGGTAAAACAACCACGGCAGAAAAGATATTCGAGATCAGAGGGCAACCAGACCTGAAGTCATGCACGAGCGATGCAGGTTGCAAGATCATCTATAGCAGTTGCGAGTGTGAATCAACACCGTTGCGTGATCCAAGAACTGAGTTGCCCAGCCAGAAAATGTGCACCCAGAATCAGTGTACAAACAGCCAGCAAACCGCAATCGCTATCTGCGAACAAAACAAATGCGCAGTGAAATTCCAGCGCTACTAAGGTTTTTATAGGGAAAAGCAGTAGCGAGTTCTATGTTACAACTAAAAACAGGAATGTCTTCTCGCGGTAATATCATGCACTACTCTGTTGGCGCTGTCATTGAACAAAATGGAAAATACCTTTTGATCGATCGCAGCGTAGAACCGCTTGGCTTTGCAGGCATCGCAGGTCATATCGATAGAGGAGAAACGCCAGCGCAGGCGCTGCAACGGGAACTTCAAGAAGAGTCCGGCCTCAGGCTTAAGAATGCTCACCTCGTCTATGAAGAAGAGCTTGATTGGAATTGGTGTTCAAAAGGCATCAAGGTGCATTATTGGTACCTCTACAAATGTACCGTCACCGGCAGACTCAAGCAAAACAAAAGAGAAACAAGATCCATCGGCTGGTACACAAGAGAAGAAATAAAGAACTTAACGCTAGAACCGGTCTGGGCCTATTGGTTCAGGAAATTGAAGGTTGTCTAAAGCAATCTTTTTATACTCTCGTTGATTCTTATTTTCGTGAAAAAGTGCCCAATCTGCAGCTCCACGCAGGTTGAAACCGTCAACGAAGACGACCTCGAATTTATCCGCTGCAAAAAGTGCGGTTACGACGAGAGCGTGGATTATGACGAGGCGTATCCTGAAGGGCGAAGCGGAAACAAGTCAAAAGGCGGCTCGCCATACAAGCGCGGCGGCGCTCTCCGCACGCAAAAGCGATGACACAAGAAATACACGTCTGCCCAATATGCAACCAAGAAATGGAGTATCAGCATTGCAAGATCATCTGCATGAATTGCGGTTTTAAGCGCGACTGCTCTGACTCATGAACAACAAAGGGGAGAGAACCAGGATTATTGTCGACAGCATTCGAAGAGGCATCGCCTTCAACATAGGATTCCTTGCGCTACTTGCTGGTGCAGGGCTGAAGAATGAAACGATCTTTCTTGCAGGTACCGCAAGTGCTTTTGCAATCTGCGTTTACGGTCTCATACAACAGCTGCAGAAGAGGTACGCAGTCATTCTTGTCGTTCTTTCTCTGCTTGTGGGCGCCGCAATTCCAGCATTTCCCTTTGCGTTTATGAAATCAAGGATAGCGCTCCTGAGCGCAACAATGGTCGCGCTTTTTCTTGCTTTCATAGCATCCTCAGCAGCACTAAGCCAAAAAACCTTTAAAGATGGCATGCGTACGATAATATTTATTATCATTGAAACAGGAGTCTGTTATTTCATAGGAGCAGCAATTAGCCTCCTGCAAATATGATAATGCAATGATCACACCAGACAAACTCCGCTTCGGAACCGCAGGCATTCCGTGGGCTGCAAAAGAAGGGACAACTATTGATGGTATAAGAAAAGTAAAGGAGCTTGGACTCGACGCGATGGAACTCGAGTTTGTGCATAGCGTGAACATTCGAGAGGAAAAGGCGCCGCTTGTGAAAAAAACTGCGCAGGAAAACGATATTCTGCTTACCTGTCACGGCCAGTACTATTTAAATTTGAATACCAACGACAAGGAAAAACTTAAAGCAAGCATCAACCGCATTCTGCACGCAGCCAAAATCGCGTACATGTGCGGGGGCTGGTCAGTATGCTTTCATGCTGCATATTATTCTGGTGTTCCTCACGAGAAAGTTTACACTGGCATCAAAGAAATTCTCAAGGATATCATAAAAACACTGAGAGAAAAAGATATCAACATCTGGATCCGCCCGGAAACTGGCGGAAAAGTTAACCAGTTTGCTGACTCTTACGAACTCGTCAAGCTCGCATCAGAAGTCGAAGGCGTCATGCCATGCTTCGATATTGCCCACCAGTACGCTCGATCGAATGGCAAATGGAACACGAAAGAAGAGTTTAACAAGCTCTTCTCTGAAGTCGAGAAAGTCATGGGAAAGGAAGGTCTCCATAACGTGCACATGCATACAGAAGGAATCGCATTCACCGAGAAAGGCGAGCGCAACCATCTCAATCTCGAACAGTGCAAGCTCAATTATTCAGATCTTGCAAAAACATGGAAGGAATTCAACCTCAAAGGCGTAGTCATTTCAGAAAGTCCGAATATTGAGAAAGACGCACTCTTGCTGCAGAAGACATACCAAGTACTGGGCAAGTAAATCGAAAGACCTTTAAAGAGATACTCGGGCGCAAAGACGATGAACCTAGCTGAACAGCATAGAAAGATGGAAGAGATTACAGCATACATGCGTGATCATGATGATTCTCACCTTTTCCACTTGGTGCATGCGTATCAGCGCGCGTTCAACAATCTCTATCGAAGAAGAAACCTTTCAGATCCGAGCGAAGTCATGTTAGGACCGACAATAACAGGCATCTTTGAGCATCTGTACGGGGTATATGCTGAAGCCCGGCAGAGGTCAAGAGCAAGCAGACCACCACGCGTCAGAAGAACAGATCCTCTGTATATTCCGCCACCCGAGTGCGCGGATAGTATCTTTAGAAGGATCGGCAATGGTTATATGCTCCGCTGCCGTCCCCGGTGGTAAACATTGGAAGATATCTTTATAAAACGTGGAAGCGTCGCAACATTGGTGAGGTGAAGGCATGGTTGATTATGACGAGTTTGGACCTGAAAAGATAATAGATGTCTATCATCCCAAATCAGGCATGCGCGGCTTTATAGTTCTCGACAATACAAGCATGGGTCCAGGCAAGGGGGGCATTCGCATGACTCCTTCTGTCACCGTTGACGAAGTCGCTCGGTTGGCTCGCGCAATGACCTGGAAAAATGCAATGGCTGATCTTCTTTTTGGTGGCGCAAAATCAGGAATCATTGCAGACGACAAGCAAATTGCAAAAGAAAAAAAGAAAGAACTCATTGAGGCATTCAGTGAGTCTATCAAAGTTGTCTGCCCTTCATTGTACATCGCTGGCCCGGACATGAACACTGGCGAGGAAGAGATGGGCTGGTTTGCAAAGGCAAATGGTTCGATGAAAGCCTGTACTGGCAAGCCGAAGAGCATGGGTGGATTGCCGCATGAGCTGGGCAGTACAGGATTTGGCGTGTATCATGCAGCACGTGTTGGCGCTGAGCACGCAAAGATTGATATTCAAAAGGCAACTGTCGCCATCGAAGGGTTTGGCAACGTCGGTTGGTTTGTCTCGAAGTTTTTGACAGAAGCAGGCGCTAAACTCATTGCAGTTTCAGATTCCAGAGGCGTCGCCTACAAGAAAGATGGCCTCAACTTCAAGGAGCTCGACAATATCAAGAAGAAAACAGGCTCGGTTACCAACTACAAGGGCTGCGTTGCGCTGCCAACAGCAGACATTATCAAGGTGAAGGCAGACATTCTCGTGACAGCGGCAATTCCCGACCTCATCAAGCCAGGCGATATAGACAACATTCATGTCAGGATGATTGTCGAAGGCAGCAACATCCCAATGATTCCAGACACAGAGGAAATGCTTGCAGCAAATGGAATCCTTGTTGTTCCTGACTTTGTTGCGAATGCCGGCGGCGTTATTTCTTCCTACGTTGAATACCGCGGCGGAACAGAAAAGGAGATGTTCAAGATGGTTGAAGAAAAGATCACGAAGAACACGGCTCAGATTTTAGCAGCGGCAGAAAAAAAGAAGATCACCCCGCGGGAAGCTGCATTGGCAATAGCGAAGGGGCGAGTTCTAGAAAAGTGCAACTTCTGTAGAATCTAGATGCGTTGATAATAATCACATAAGGCTTTAACTGCTTTCATTGCATTTTCTGGAAAGGTGTACGTGGGTATTCCACGAGCTTCAAGTTCTTGTCGATGAATCTCCGTAAAGTTGCCTCCAGCAGAAATCACGACAAAAGGCTTCTTTGCTTCTTTGTGAAATTTTGTCAGCACATCCACAATGTCCGGCGTCACCAATGGCGTCTGCAGCAGCATAATAATAGCAAGCGCATCATTGTTGTTGTCCGCAAGCGCAGCTGCAATCGTTTTTTCATAGTCTTCTGTCGTCGCGCCGCCGGTCAAGTCAATCGGGTTCTTCACGATCGCAATCGAAGGCAGCGATTTTTTCAGCACACTTACTGTCTTCGCCGATGGTGACGCTAGCCGTAGTCCTGACTTGTGCAGCGCATCAGCGCACATGATCCCGTAACCGCCGCCATTCGTGATGATCTGGACGCGGCTCCCGCGTGGCGCTTTCGCTTTTGCAAACAGCCGCGCATAATCGTACAGCTCCTCCAGCGTTTCTGCAAGAATCACGCCAGCCTGCTTGAACGCGCCCTTGAAGATCTCGCCAGAGCCCGCAAGCGCCGCAGTATGTGACGCGACAGCTTTCGCGCCAAATGCTGACATGCCCCCCTTGAGCACAATCACAGGCTTCTTCTTTGTCACCTGCTTTGCAACCTCGAGAAATCTCCTGCCGTCAGAAAGTCCTTCAATGTACATGCAGATCACCTTTGTTTCTGGATCCTCCGCAAGTGCTTCCATCAAATCAATCTCATTCACGCCAGCCGCATTCCCATAGCTGATGAACTTTGCAATGCCAGTCCGTTCGCGCGCCATTAGGTCAAGAAAGCACGAGCCAACAGCGCCAGACTGCGAAATAAAAGAGATTGTTCCTGGGGACGGTCGCTGGAATCGTGATCGCGGCAGGAAAATCATGTCCAGTCGTTTCTTCGGCACAAGGACGCCGAGACAGTTCGGCCCAATGATTTTAAGGTGGTACTTCTTTGCGATCGTTTTCAATCCTTCTTCAGCTCTGTAATCCCCAACTTCCGCAAATCCAGAACTGATGACTACCACATGCCGTATGCCCTTTTTTCCGCACTCCTCCAAAACTGGGAAAACAGCCTCTTTCGGCACAACAATGATCGCGAGGTCGATGTTTCGCTCAACAACAAGGACAGAAGGATACACTTTGTGCTTGAGAATCTCCTTGCTGCTCGGGTTGATTGGGTAAATCCATCCCTTGTACCCTGCGTCAATCAAGCTCTTCAGGATGACATGGCCAAGTTTCCTCGAGTTCTCCGATGCGCCGATGACGGCAACTGACTTGGGATTGAAGAACTTGTCTAAAATAATCGATAATCACCTCCTGACTGCTTACAGAAAGAATGTATATAAAGCTTCGTCTCAACGTGCGGAGAGATCTTGCATTTTTTCGATACCTTTTTATATAAGCTCGATAATATAATAGGATTCGGGGGGTAAGACAGAAATCTCTCATCACCAAGATCAGTATCATGGTCATTGGATCGGGTAGGGCGGGTTTTCTGCTATGTCTTTTCCCTAACACCTCTTTTCCCCGTTCTACCCCCTCCTTGACACCATAACCCTTTTATAGCAGTGGAACACTATACCACTTATGAGTGCTAACCTAATCTGGGAAAATCGTCGCGTGCTGAGTGTGCTGGCGCTTGGCGTTATTCTGGTACTGTTTGCATTCAACACATATTTCTTGTTCAGGCCATCAACGCCTAAAACGCCGGAAATGACGACGCAAGAACCACAAACCATCCTTCAGCCGCAGGTCCAGGAGGAACGCAAGCAAGAGCCGCAAGCGCCGACAACTGAAAAGAAGTTGGTGCAGGAAGCGCCGTCGTCATTCCAGCCAGCGTATCTCGCATATGTTCTCAATCAAAAAGAAAACACAGTCGCTGTTCTCGACCTCGCGCAGAAGAAACTCATCGACAAGATATACACCGGCCAAAAGCCCTCTGACGCTGTCATCGAAGGTGACAGGATCTACACGCTTGATACGCTCTCGTCCTCTGTTTCCATCATCGACCTCAAGCAGCGCGAAGTTATAGGGACGATCGACACAAGCCCGTTGCCAGAATCACTCGCAGTCTACCGAAACTCGCTCTTCGTCACTGACAATAAAGATGATGCAGTCCGTGTGTACGACCTTGCATCGAGAAAGGAAACAAAAATACCTGTTGGAAAGCATCCGCGCTTCATCGCTCTCGACAAGGAGCGCGCGTTCTTGCTCGTCGCCAACTTCGAGTCAAATGACGTCTCGATTATTAACGCGAACGTGAAGCTTTCTTTGGATGACGTCGACGTCTCAGGCAAGGGCCCCGCGAGTGTTGCAGTCAGTCCGTTGAAAGACTACATGTACATTGTCAATGAGCAAACGAATGACGTCTCTGTTGTGTCATACAGGCTAACAAAAAAGCTCCAGAAAGAATCTGCGCGCATTCCCGTTGGTCTCCGTCCATTGCGCGTTGCATTCACGCCAGACGGCGCCTACGCGCTGGTCACCAACTATTACTCTGATTCTGTTTCTATCATCAGTGCCCAGCAGCAGAAAGTGATCAAGACAATTGATGTAGGCTCATCGCCAATAGGCATAACCGTTGATGACGATAGTCGCTACGCATACACCGCAGACTTCAACAGCAACACGATCTCTGTCATCGACCTCAAAGAATTCAAGAAAATCGACAGCATCCCAACAGGTATTGGACCGGTTGCAGTTTTGCTCCACGAGCGAAACCGTTAAAAACTCCAGTCAGTGCTTATATGCATGCCGAAGAAAAAGACAAAAGAGGAGATCAAGCGCTCGATGGAGCTCGGTGACAAAGAAGGGGACATGTACACTGAAGCAGGCCGGGAAGAACTCCTTGAAGACGATGACGAAATCACCGATGTTGAGGAAGGCTTTATGGAGGGCTATGCTGCTGGCGAGCGCACGTTCGCATGCGCCACCTGCAAGAAAATCCTCGATGACAACCTCGTCGAAGAAGAGTTCGACGGCAAAATCTACAGGTTTTGTTCTGATCAATGTGCCGCAAAGTACGAACAGCGTCATCCTCACTCCTAGTGTGTAACAAAAAAAGGTTTATATAACCCAAAAGCGCCTCTTCTCAGGAAAAAAGGTGATCGTGTGAGAAAATTCGGCTATGCAGCCACGGATTACATCATTATTGCAGCAGTTATTCTTGCCGCAGTGGTTCCATTCTTGTTCCTGACTGCCGGTCCCGCGCGGGAAACAGCGGAGAAGGATATTACTGACGCTGTTGAAACCGTGAAGGTTGCAGCAGAAAGTCTCACTCGCCTGGCTCCTGATTCTGCCGATCGCGTTGCAGTTGTGATTCCTCGGGGAATTTCTGGAAATCCAATAATCGGCCCAGATGGCACGCTGCGGTTGAATGTTGGCGGTCGTGAGCAGGTGTTTCATTTTCGCAACGTCGAAGGACGATTCCCCATAAACCCGGGTCGGCAGTTTGTCTATCTGAGGAACGTTCGGGGAAAGATTGTTATTTCTCCGGGAACAATGTGCGGCGATGGCATTGTTGAGGGGAGTGAGCAATGCGAACCAAGTATTCTTATACCTGGTGCATGTCCGTCAGGAAGCATATGCAGGAATGATTGCCGTTGCAGCTGTTCTAATCCGCCAGGATGTTCTGGTCAATATGAAGGTCAGATATGCAACACAGAAGGATATTGCGTGCCGTGCACTAACGATGCGCAATGCAATCAAGCAATGGGCGAGCGTTGCATCGCAGGTCGTTGCCGCGTGCCCCCAGTTCCACCGCGAGATTGTCGATTTCCCGGTGGCGAATGTACTGCCGGTTACCACTGTCAATTGAGTGCCAATCGATGGCAGTGCGTTCCACTACCACCACCATGCTCCCCTCCTTGCGTTCTAGGTGAATCATGCGTCGGTTCGCCACCAGGCTGTGTCCCGACATGCTCACTCAGTCCTTGTCCTGTACCAGGTCAGACGTGCAACCCAGATCCAACCTCTGGAACATATGGGCAGTGCGTTGAATGTAGCAACAATGCGCCCTGCGAGTACCCGTTTAAGGTATGCGATCTGCAGACAAATAGTCCAACCCATCTGTTGTGCAGACCGTGCAAATTAGCAGACCTGCCGATAATGTGTGATGCAGATCGTTCTGGTCGATCGACAGGATATACATGCAGAGCGACTGACATCAATGGTGACAATGGTGTCTGTGGCGAGTGTGATGATAATGACGATTGCTTATACCCTGATCGGGTGTGTGATCCTGTTGATCATCGTTGTAAGATATGCTACTGGGCAAACCAGTGCAATAATGGTGATATGTGTATCAATGGTCAGTGCCGGACTACTGGTTCTCCAGGACCTGGATACGGGTGTGGTACTGAACCAGATGGGATACCTGGTCGTGCAGGGCAGCCTCCTGCAGGAACGCCGCCAGAACGAGTGGCATGTGATCCACACAGTTGCGCTGGTGGCAAGATTTGCGTACGGCGAGGAAGTGGTTGTCGTTGTGTGAGCTTTGCACGATGGTGGCAACTTCCAACTAGTCCTGTACCTCCGCAAGGAAGACCTGATCCGGGAAATCCGGGGGGACAGCAAGGTGGACCTCCAGTGCCGAGCGGTGGAACAACACCCGCAAGTGGCTGTGCATTCAATCCATATGCAACAATGAGCCCGGGGAATCCGAACAGTCTCTGCACAAGTGGTTGTGCTTCACCATCAGAACCGCAATGCACACTTATAGGACCAAGCGAATGCGCATGCAGGGGAACTGGATCAGCCAATTATTTTACAGTGCTCGCGAGCTATCTTGCGTCGCAAGGTTTGCCGGCTCCTGAAGAAGAAGAGATCACATGGGAATTCCTTCGCTACGGTCCACCGCCTGGAGGCAGTACTGGAGATTAGAAAATAATCCCGACTGTCAGCCGCTCAATGTCCTCAAACCGCCGCTTGCTTGGATCAGCCTGGCGGTTGTTATCGCCCTTTGTTCTTGCGTACCAGCCAGCCTCATCTGTCCCAACCTCAACAACGCGGTGAACAACTAAATTGCCGTCGTATCGAAATGCCACGATGTCTCCAGGATGAATCTGGCTTGGTGTTTTTGGCGTGATCTCGATGCCGTTGTGCCCCTCATCCAATGTTTGGTCCATTGAATTGCTGTCCGTATACCTGGACCATCCAACCTGCTCGCCCTCAAGCGAGATAACCACCTTGTCGCCCTCAACCGTAATCTGCCGCTCGCTCACATGGTTATAGGGGCTCAACCGCTCTGCTGCGCTGTTGCCCGAAATCAAGTCAAGCGGCTGCTCGCGCTCAAAAAGTCCTTGGAGAAGAGAGCCGAACCCAATGCCTAAGGCAAAATTCAGCACAATGATAAATATCAATACCCCCCGCATCATAACCACTCTAAAGTGGTATGAGAAAACCTTTATAAAACTTCCTTGTGCAAGAATCAGCGCCGCACAGGCCGGCAAAACCCGCTTCTTCGGTCGCATGCTGCCGCAACCCACGTCGCGCATCTCGGTCGTTTGCAATCCTCATCGTTTCTGCACGCGCACGTGAGCGCCCCTTTTGTCATATCTGCTGGCGGCACATACGGAACCACGTTCTGGGGCCTGTAATCTGGTTTTGGAAACGTCGTAAACACCCGCTCCTCTCCCGCGTCTCCCCGTCGTATCTCTGGAAAGGGTGTATAGTGGTAAGCGCCTTGATAGTTCTGAATCATCGCAAGCGCTAGCAGCGCAAGGATAATAACAATAACCTCTCGTTCCATTGAGATTTTCATTGTTTTATTGTTATTTATAGCATAAGACATTAATAACCGTTACTTTTAAGCATTAAATCTTTTTTTCTG
>CAYJXL010000030.1:0-13900 GCA_964374125.1 Candidatus Woesearchaeota archaeon
AACTTTCCTAAGCGAATAGCTGTTATTGAAACAAGAACCGCATAAACTTGAATTCCAAATCTTTTTAAGCCGTCTTCTTTCGATAGCTGTATGGGCCGGTAGTAGAACGGTTAATACGCCGCCTTCGCAATGCATCGAAAGAGGCGGAAACTTCGGGTTCGATACAATCAAGCGAAAGTCCCGACCGGTCCATGCCTACAATATGATAAAGCCAATCATACCAGAAAAACTCAAGTCTGGAGAAACGATTAGAATTATCGCTCCTGCAAGATCGCTTTGCATCATAGCACATGATCAGCGTATAATAGCAATAAAAAGATTCGAAGAGCTGGGTCTTCAAGTAACTTTCGGAAAACATGTTGAAGAAAATGACGAGTTCACTTCATCGAGTGTCAAATCACGAATCGAAGATTTACATGATGCGTTCTCAGACAAAGCAGTGAAAGGGATATTTACAGTTATTGGTGGTTTCAATAGCAATCAATTACTAAGCTACATCGACTGGAAATTAATAAAAAATAATCCGAAGATTCTTTGCGGATACTCGGATATCACCGCGTTAAGTAATGCCATCCTCGCAAAAACAGGTCTTGTCACATATTCCGGGCCGCATTTTTCAACATTGGGCCAAAGATACGAACTAGAATACACGATTGAATACCTCAAAAAGTGTTGTTTCTCAAAAAATTCATTTATGGTCGAACAGAGCAACACATGGACCGATGACGACTGGTGGATTGATCAAGAAAAAAGGAAAGTAAGAAAAAACAACGGGTGGCTCGTCATTAACGAAGGAAAAGCAGAAGGAGCAATCATCGGAGGAAACCTTTGCACTCTAAACCTGCTCCAAGGTACAAAATATATGCCGGAACTAAAGAACACAGTTCTCTTCCTAGAAGATGATAACGAATCGAAACCATACACATTCGATCGAGATCTACAATCGTTGATACATCAGCCAGAATTTGAAGGTGTCCAAGGGCTCGTAATTGGAAGGTTTCAAGATAAAAGCGAAATGACTCGGGAAAAATTGATAAAGATCATCAAAACAAAGAAAGAGCTACAAGATATGCCGATCATAGCTGATGTCGACTTTGGCCATACCGAACCAAAGATAACCTTTCCGATTGGCGGAACAGCCGTCATGAATATAAATGCGAAGCAATTGCTATTAGAAATCAAAACGCATTAAAAACGCACACAAATATGAAAACCTCGTTATACCATGTTCAATTGAATGTTTCAAATCCGAAGACTTCTCTACCATTCTATAAAGACCTCTTAGGATACTTTGGGTACAAGGTTATCAATAAAAGCGAAGAACATATCGAAATGAGTAACGGAACAACCGACTTCTGGATACTAGCTACAGACAGTGAATATAAGAAGAATACATTTCATCGTAAAAATACTGGAATAAATCATCTCGCGTTTAAAGTAACAAAAAAAGAAGATGTTGATCTATTTGTAAAAGAGTTTCTTCAGCCAAGAAAAATTAACACGTTATACCAAACACCAAAACTATTTCCAGAATACAAAGAGGGGTATTATGCAGTGTTCTTCGAAGATCCGGACAGAATCAAATTAGAAATTGTGCATGCTCCAAAAAGTCTCCTCAGAAAGAAAACCAAAAGAAAGCATCAAGCATAGTGGTATGCATGCAACCGGCCATATGCTGTCCAGACCGCTGCATCCTTGTAGTACATCAACCAAGCTTCATCGATGTCTGCAGTAACCTCGACTCGTGAAATGGGAGGATCATCCTGCGTCCCAAACATGCGATCAGGGCCAGTATTAAGCCTGCTCAGTTGCGTTCTCTGCACGTTGGCGAGAACCTCAAAGAAGACAACATTTGCTGAGGAACCCTCATCTTCAACAGCAACCGCTCGGACCTCGTTGCCAGGCTGCGCCGTGTACATAAACCTCCGGTCAGTCGAGTCGATGACGCGGTTAGCACCCAATTCGTACACTGAAAATCCAGTGGGCTTATTATAAATATCAAAGAAAATCGAAACAAAGTATTGACCATTCTCGCTCAGTGAAGAAAGATCAGTGTCAAAATACATTCCGCTGTTACCCAGATCACTGATAATTGCTTGTGGGTTGTTGCCGGAGTCTCTACAACCAGGAAGCTGTAAAAGTTTATATGCATTAGCACCACGCAGGGTAATGAAGCAGTTGCCAGCGACATCATCAACTGCAACTTCGAGGTAGATAAAGAACAGAAACCCCCCTTCAGGTTGAAGCGGAAGCGAAATTCGGTAATCCTCTGGATCGAGGAGACGGTTCTGGCCGAGGTCAAAAAACTCGAGAGATGGATTTATGTAATCGACCTGCGCAATCACTGACCTTGATGGACTGCTCGCCGCTTCGAACATATTATCCCGAAGATTTTGAAAAGCGTTGAATACCAGATAGTAATTGAATGAGGGAGGATCATCAGCAGTTCCAAGAATACCATCAGAACCTGCAGCATGACCTTTGAGATCGACATTAGAGTTAAGATAGGGCTGCTGAAAAAATGCGGAAAGATAGAGATCAGCGCTGCCGGATATTTTTGTCAGGTGCGTATCGATAGCGGTTACGACATTCGTTCGGGAAACCATAGTAACGCGTCGGTCATCAGGAGTAAAAAGGAAGCGGTCACTGCCTGCGCCGACAAGGCGCGCTGGTGAGGGCAAAATTAATGACCCATACGAGAGCGTATGCTCATTTGCCGGAACATTGAATCCAAGGTCGATATCGCCCCTTGAAGGCGTGCCAAAAAACGATCGGAGGACGCGATTCGGTGCAGGTGTCTGTGGCGTGTCTGGCGAGAATATAAGGACTGAGTTATAAAGGAGACCACCTCCCATTGATGAACCGCCAAAGATGTAGGCTGCATTTCTACTGGAGTCATACACAGAGGAAAACGCACCACGCGGTGTTGCTAATTGGCCACTCTCGCGAAATTGACCACTTGTAGGGTCATACTCAAGCACTGCATCAGTAGAAACACCACTCTGCGTCGTGCCGCCAAGAATGAAAAATCTCCGGCGAGTGCTGTCATAGAAAACACCAGGCAAGAAGCGCCCGTCTGGTATCTGCGGCTGCAAGACATCTACCCTGCCTGTGTCTGGTGTAAATCGCATAATCCTGCCGGAATTTGGTAGTCCTCCAAAAATATACAGAGCATTCTCATGTACATTCCATGCAGCACCAGCATTTGACAACTCACCACCAGAAATCTGAGCAACGCTCCTCAATCGACTGCCTCGTTGCAGGGAAGGATTCCACTCAAGGATCTGGGGTCCGCCAGCAAGGTAGATCTTGCCATTTCTTGGATCAGTGGCTGTTGCAAGACCGCTCAGTGGTGTTGGCAACCGTTCTGGTTCCAAGGTTATTGAACTGCTTTGTGGTGTGTCGCGGAGTGCATAGATCGTGTCAACAATGCCAAATGTTGGATCATCACCGCCAAAAATGATAATGGCATCCTGTTGCCGGTCATATGCTGTAGTAGTATACGATAATGGCTGGGGCAAGAGCACGGGAAGTGGTGTGCTCGGTGCATCTGTTGTGGTAAAGCGTAATATGGTTTGAACTGGACCTGCAGAGCTTTGCCCGCTGATGATGTACGATGTACCCGTCCGAAGATTTTGAGCAGCCGCGCTTGCAGAACGTGGTTCTGGTAGGGATTGTATATCATACGTGACCCTTTGCCCTGGATCGAGGACAGTTATCTCTGGGACGAAAGGTTCGCCAGTTATTTGTCCTCCCCAGCCCCCCGTGACATAAACAAGTCCAGTTAGCGGATCGACAGTCGCCATCAAGCTATGTCGTGCTCGAGGAAGCCGCGCAAGCAACTCAAAAGTTGCAGAAGGATTGCCGGGATTCAACGTCGCCGGATCCAGCGCATAAATCTTATCGTCCCAAAGAAATGGATATGGAGGTCTTAGGTCTACGATGCCTCCGCCAATCACAAGGATCTTTCCGCTTTGCTTATGGAGTACCGGATAATAGTTTTCGATATTCCTATAGTTATGTGGGGGAAATGGAATGTTCGTGGCGTACTGCACAAAAGGGCCATTGGGTGGGGTGAACTCAACAAGAACCTGACCATAGTTTGCCGTCAAATACATCTTTCCAGTCCGGTCATCCTGCCCCACCGGCCACAGATTAAAGAGATTCTGTGGAATGCTAGTTGTCAGCGTTCGTATGCGCTGCCCTGGGGGAGCTTCCGGGTCAAAGAGCACAATATCATAAAGGCGGCTTCCGTATAGACCACCAAAAATGAATATCTCTCCGCTGTTCGCAACAATGGCAGAGGCAATCGATCGAGGAATGGGAAGACGATCCTCAAGGAGCCGAACGCGGCTACCTTCGGGCCTTCGTGGGTCATACTCAATAATCAGATCACCCGATGCTTCACCTCCCCCGCCGATAATATAGATTTTTTGCGTTCGTTCGTGCCATACAACAGTTTCACCGCTGAGGCGGTATGGCAAACGATCACGAGCAATCCTTGCTTCGAACCCGCGTGGGTTTGCGGGGTTTACTTCAACAATCTGGTCAAGATCATAAATGTAAGAAGACCTTGAGGGATAAGGCGCTGTTACCCCACCAAACACATAGGTAATTCCTGTTGCAGGATCAAGCGCAACATCGCCAGCATAAAGCGGTCGATTCGGTCTTGGAATCTGACCGAGTGTCTTGCTCACGCCCGTTGCAGGTGTGAATGACGTCCCATCAGTCAGCGCAAGCCCCCCTGTTGCGCCAGCATCAACAACAATACCTTGAAGATAGAAAATAATTCCTTCCAGCGCTGGTGGAATCTGAATGCTCAGTCCGTTCTGTAAGGCAATCGGGATCACCAAAAACTCGCTCACGCTTCCCGATGGTTGCACAGTCAATAAGGCTCCAGAACCAAAGTACTGGGAAATATCAATCCGTGCATTCTTTATGCCAATAATAAGAACACCGCTCGTTGTTCCTGGCGCGTTGCCACGGATGGTAAAGGTAACAGTTTGTCCAACAGACGCGCTACCGGTAACCTCGATCCAGGGTTCAACACCGTTCGAACCTCGTGTTCCACCGATACCGGCAGATGCATCTTCGACAGCAAAGAGCACGAGCACCGCAAGCAACACAAGAACGTTGCACCGTGCTCTTCGCATATTAACACCCACCTATTGCCAGCTTAAGAGTATCTGGTAGCGCTTCACAGCTGTTGTGTTTATCCACGTGAAAGACAGCTGCGAGCGATGGAGGAGGTCCAGTAGGAACAGGTGGTAATAATGCAACACCGCCTGCAAACGAGGCAGATTCGCCAGTCGTCAGAACTGCAGAAGACAAACCCGAAGAATCATCAGGAAACGAACGAGCTATTGGCAGCTCCCGGCTGGGACGACGTAATGATGAAAGATCAGAGGGTAGTCGTGCAACCTCTTCCTCCGGACCAGAAACTTCATCAGGCACAGCAACTGAAGTATCAGCCGCAAACATTTGTTCATCAGAGTCTATATAAGAACCAGTAATGCTACGTTCGCGAATGCTCGTATACAATAAACCGACCACGAGGACTAGCAGAGCTACTATTACCACCTTATTTTCTGCTAAGGTCATACGAGATCATCAGTAATTCCAATTTATATGCATATATGACAACTACAAAGGAGTAACCTGCTTAGGAAGAGGGTCATTCTTTTGCTAAGGCTTATTATGTATACCATGGGTGTAGCTCGTCGTCAGACTTACCCAAAGTGAAATGTGATAGCTCAAACTTATTTTATGTCTATCTCTTGAGATCCTACCGTTTATTCAAGATGTTTTGCGGAATCTTATCATTCAAAGCTTCCAGCAGATGAACCGGGTCGTTTGTGTTGTGGGGTTGTTCTTACTTCCTGTAATATCATGGCGAAACGTCCATTCTCCGTCAAAAGAAGAACAATTAAAAACATGGAAGTAATTATGCAGATGCTGAAGACAAAATTTTTTCACATTACATCTCAACAAACAACTCGTTCCCCTCTTGAACGACGCTGTATTTCGTAATGTCTGTCGCAAACGGGCTCAAGCTTTTTCCGCTCATCACGTCAAATTCTGCACCATGCCACCCGCACGTTACAACAGCGCCTTCAATTGTCCCGGTTTCCGCAAGTGATGCGCCCTTGTGCGAGCAAATATCCTGGATAGCGTAGAACGTGCCACCAACGTTAAAAACAGTTATGGCAGCCTCTTGTATAACGTATTTCTTTGCCTTTCCAACGGGAATCTCCGAAGCCAGTCCTATTCGATGTTTAGCCATAACTGTTGCGTTGCACGCTCAACTTATAAATGTAACGAAAGCTTTTAAACAAGTGAGTGACGATCCAGAGTATGGCCATTGCAATAGGTGTTCTCTTCGCATTTGCCGCCTTGATCTTTTGGGGTTTCGGCGACTTTCTCATCCAGCGATCAACAAGAAAGTTCGGTGACTGGGAAACGTTATTCCTCATTACCGCATTCGGGACACTCATCCTTACACCCTTCGTAAGAAATGATCTCGCGCAAATATTTTTATCGATCGACGCGCTCAAGCTGTTGCTCTTCGTCTCTGGGATGATGCTCGTAACTGCATTGTTCGATTTTGAAGCGCTAAAGAGGGGAAAGATCGCGGTCATCGAGCCAGTTATGGCAATTGAAGTTCCAATCGCCGCAATTCTCGCCTTCGTGGTGCTGAACGAAGCGATTACGGCAATGCAGGCAGTCATCATAGCAGTTCTTCTCGTTGGTCTCATTCTCGTCTCTCTCCGCGCGCATCACCTTACGAAGAGAATATGGCTTGAGCACGGTGTTATTCTAGCCATCATCGGTTCAATATTTATGGGCGCTTCGAACTTCATCGTCGGTCTAGCATCACGGATAACCAACCCATTAGTAACAAATTGGTTTCTCAGCATGATTATTGCTGTCGTCTCGTTTCTCTACCTCCTGTGGAAGAACCGCATAAAGCAACTCTTCCAAGATATCAAGAAATATCCAAAGTTTATCCTCACCATGAGCACATTCGACAATCTTGCATGGGTTGCGTTTGCGTTTTCCATGACCTTGATTCCGATAGCAATCGCTGTCGCTATTTCAGAAAGTTATATAGCACTTGCTGCGCTTCTCGGCCTTCTCGTCAACAGAGAAAGACTTATGGCCCATCAGAAAGTAGGCCTTGTGCTTTCATTGGCAGGCGCATTAACGCTCGCAGCAATAACTGGCTAGAACAAAAGTTAATAAATGATCAAATCAAAAAGAACACCATGAACAAGCTTGAAGCGATTATACTCGGAGCAGGCATATGGGGCAATGATGAAAGTTTCCCCCCGTCAGCTCTCGTTAATACAGGAAGGTCGTTGATACTCTTTGATTGTGGCGAAGGCGTCCGGTTCAGAATTAACAATGTCGGTTATAATGTAACTGACGTCGAGCACATTGCAATAACTGAAATACATCCTGACCATTGCGCATTGCTGCAACTTTATCAGGCAATACATTGCAAAGGAATACATGCTAAAAACAGAAGAAAACTGCTAATCAATATTTATGCCCCCAGGCAACTCAAGCGACAGTGGCCGATAATATGGAAGATATTCCTACCAGAGTCTCAAAACAAAGTTGAGTACGAGTTCCCGCAACTGCATTGGACCATCATGGAGGACGGAAAGAGCGTGGAAGGAAAAGGTTTTACGCTGAAGTCATTCAATGCGTGGCACGGCTTTGGCAAAGTTGAAACACTCATCTATCGACTTGAAGTAAATGGCAAAGTAGTTACATACGTTGGTGATACCGGACCACACCGCAATCTTCTGAAGGCGGCGAGGAATGCAGATCTCTTTATCTGCGAAGCATCATCGCCTATTGGGGAGTATAATCACGAATACGGCCATCTTAATCCAAGAGAGCTAGGTAAATACGCGAAAGAAGCAAATGCAAAGCACCTCGTCGTCACGCATTATTTCGGTGTAAACAAGCCTAGTGAAATTCAAAAAGACATACGGAAATCAGGGTTCAGTGGTCAAGTAACTATCGCGCAAGACCTCACAAGGATAAAAATATAAACCTAAAATTGTTTGTATAAGCCATGCAAGATTGCATCTTCTGCAAGATCGTCCAAAAGAAAGTGCCGACGCACATTATCTACGAGGATGAGCACGTCCTCGCGTTTCTCGATATTCTCCCCGCAACAAAAGGCCAAACACTCGTCATACCAAGAGAGCATAGAACAGATTACGTCTTCAAAATCGAGGATCCGCTTTATACAAGACTTTTTCTAGCTGCAAAGAAAATCGTAACCGCCATCGATAAAGCATTGGAAACCGAGCGCACGTGTATCATCGTAGAAGGCTTTATGGTAGATCACCCGCACATACGCCTGCACCCATGCTACGAACGCCACTTGCGACTTGAGCCGGCAGAGCAAAAGCCTTCCGGTGAAGAATTAAGAACAACAGCAGAGCAAATAAAAAGTCTTTTATAGCTTCTTTTGAAAGAGCATTACAATGCGCCTCAGTCGTCTAGCCTGGCTAGGACCACGCTCTCATAAGGCGTTGCTCGGCAGTTCAAATCTGCCCTGAGGCATTATCCGCGTCGAGAACCTTTTTTCCATGTCAGGCGCAGAAACACCAAAATCACCAGCGTGATGACCATGAGCGCGCCATCAAGAAACGCAATGACGCCCCATTCATTGATCGTCCGAAACGTTGTCGTGAGGTCTGTTCTTTCCACATATGCGGGGTGCTTGAGAATGTTCCCAATCATCTTGAATGGAAACGAGAGGTGCGCAAAAATAAAGCTCATGACCAGGAAGAATATCGCGAAGTAAAACAGGGTGTTGACCAAAGATTCAGTTACAACAGATACCATGGACATGCTTGTGAAATAATCTTTTTATAAACATATCTGTTTACACGTACTGTTTACATTATTTTACTCATTATCATCTCAACAATGATAAAAATGATGTACACAAAGATCATGAGGACCGCGTCATTCTTGGAAAATTCTTTCTTGTAGCGCAGCATTGCAAGAACCATAAGGACAAGGAGCACGGTAAATGCCCCGGTCACCAAGATGAGGTGCTTGTTCAAGTAGATCGGCGACAGAACAGCAGTGACGCCAAGCATGAGTGTCGCATCAACAACGACATTCCCCAAGATGTCGCCGAGTGCAAACTCATCATGCCGCAAGCGAATGGAGCGAATGGCAAAGATGAGCTCGGGCAGGCACGTGCCTAGCCCAATGAGGACCAGCGCGAGAATCACTGTTGGAATCGCAAAGCTTACTGAAAGCTTTTCCGTGAACAACACGACAAACCACGCACTCAGAATTAAGACCCCGATGCTCAGCAGGAAAATCCAAACGTTTTTGGCAAGCTGGTGTCCCCGCACACGGCGCCGCAGCTCCGCAAACCGATATCTTCGACGCACGAGGTGCACAATGTAGCCGAGGCACACCGCCAGCAAAATGAGCCCGTCGAACCGCGAAAGTATCCCGTCATATGCAAGGATAAATGGCAACAAAATGAAAACAACATGAAGGATCTCCTGATGGATAAACGTGCTGCGAACGCGCAAGGTGCCGCCGATGAGCACGATGAGTCCTAAAACAATGGAAAGATCAGCGATATTGGACCCAATCAATGCCCCAAATCCTATCGCCGGATCATCTTCAAGTGCTGAAAGGATTGCTACCATCCCTTCCGGCAGCGAGGAGATAATGCCAATAATGACAAAGCTAATGACAAATTCCTTGATGTGCAAAATTCTTGCAATAGCTGCTAGTGACCGAACAGCATACGTTGAACTCTTTACTAAAATGATACAGGAAATGAGAAATCCAAGAACGCTTTCTAGCACCATCTTTTATTTCTTCGCAAGTCCAATCTCGATCGTGGAAACCCTCACGCGCTTGCCTTCATTGTTCTCAAACTCCTCGCTGTCAATCTTGATCTCTCGTGTCTCGATCTGCCCGTCAAGAAATCGTTTCGTCGCAACCTCGGAGATGTCAACAGCCTTGCTGATGAATTTACCCCTCGCTTTGACCACAATCTCTTCAGCGCCCTGCGTGGTAAATTGCATGACAACTCCAGTCACGTAACGCATGCTTCCCAATCACTGGGCAAGATTCATGAACGGCTTGGAGCCAACATACACAATGTGCTCATCCTGCGTCTTCTCTGCTTCAAGTTCATCTGTCATGGTTGCACCCCCTTTGTCAATTGTTTACAGTTGACCTTGTCGTTGCTTGACCATTCGCGTAATGTACCCCGCGACAATGTTGCGGAGCTTTTTGTTCGCCTTTGGCAGGTATCCCTGCACCAAAGCCTTGTTCTTGTCAAACGTAGGCTCAAACTTCGCATGATAGAGCTGAAAAAGTTTCCGCGATGCCCGTTTGATCAATGCTGTTTTGATGCGCCCCATGCAGTTTATTTTTGTTGCTGAATTTAAAAGGTTTGCTAATACCAAGAAGGTGTTATATCACTTAACAAATAAGAAAAATAAAAAGATTAAAGTTAAGTCTATTAATAAACAAAAGCTTTATAAGACATCTACGTTAATTAACTTAACAGATGGGAAAAGACGTAGCGGACCTTGTAGATGCAATTATCTATGTGTATACAACGCGGCATCTCAAGAAAAGCGACAAGGTGCGGTTCTACTATGCCTTGAAGGGGCGCGATGGTACGTCTGGTTTTCTTCAGCGATATGCGATCGAACAGCTTGCAAAAACAGTGTTGCTGGTCTCCAAAAAGCGCGAAACAGCAGTCGAAGAATTCCTCCACGTTTGGAATTGCAAGTTCAAGAAGACAAGGGTGTACATTGAAAGGCGATAGGATAGTGCTGGGACTCTTGGGAATATTGATGATCCTTCAGCTAGCAACTGCAATTAACTTTGGTGATCCAAGTCCTGACACCGGAGAAGCTGACGGTGGTCAACATCTCGGGATATTTAGTGCACAAAGCGGAGCATTCACAGATACAAGAGCATACGACAACGCGTACCTTGCAGTCGAGCGGGCGAACAATGGCGCAGCCGCGGCAAACCAGACGCTCGCTTTCAACGTTAGCGTATGGGCAACAAATACAACAATTAAGATCACGGGTATCAACGGGACAATGGTGTACTGCCATGCGCGACGTGCGACAAATGTGTGTGGCGGACCTGGCGGCGGTTCAAGTCCGCAAGGGACTGCCAGCGCAATGAATATACTGATCCAGAATGGAACAAACTCATTCGTTGATGTCGGCAATATCATAGCCACGTCGACAAACACGATGACGATGACAACGTGGAACGTAACAGGTGTAACAAACTTCTCTCAATTCATCAACAGCAGTGGATTCATTAATATTCAATTTGAATTTGCATGGAACAACACAGGAAGATCAGCTTTCCTCAATGAGCATACAAACCTCACAATAACCTACGATAATCAACCGACCGTGACGCTTCTAAGCCCATTGAATAATACGCAGTTGATAGGCGCAGCAAATGTTACCTTGATTTGTAATGTAACTGATGACATCAGCATTCGAAATGTGACTCTTTATCACAATATCGCGGCCCCATTTACAGCAAACAAAACAGTGACTGGTAGCGGGCTCATCACCACGGCGCAGTTCAATGTCACGAATGTGCCTCCAGGAACCTATGTGTGGAATTGTCTTGCTTCTGATGGCATCACTGATCCGGCATTCGCAGCGCAAAATTCCACGCTGACGATAATTGACAGGTCGCCAAATGTTACACTCATCTCACCGCCGGATGGCAACATTTCAAACAATCAGAATATAACCTTCATCGCAAATATCTCTGATGATGTTGCTCTGAAGAACGCGACATTTTTCATCAACAGAACAGGAAACTTTGTCCCTGATCAGATCGTACAGGTATCAGGCACATTAAACACAACATCGTTTAACGCATCAAATCTCGAAGTAAACACAACATTTCTGTGGAACATTCTCGTATGTGACACGAACAATCAGTGTTCTTTCGCCTCGCAAAACTATACAGTAACCGTAAGCGAGTCTCAGCAGGGCGGAGGGCAACAGCCGTCTCCAGCGCCAACGTCCCCGCCAAGTTCAAGCAGGCCAAGCCCCGCAGATCCAAGAGATACAGGATTTGATCGCGCAGCGCTTGCGGAGCAGGCACGTCAGTCGCAGCTGCCCTCCCGATCGCCTGAAAGCGCGAAGTCATTGACATCAGAGGGCCCTGAATCTGGAGAGCCTTCAACAAGCTCGCCGCCATCGCCCCCATCAGAGCAAACCCCGAAGAGTAACGTGCTGACGGGCGCTGCGGTGAAGGAGACAACATCAAACAAGCGGAGATTATACTTTATACCATTGCTCCTCTTGCTTGTCCTTGGCATGTACATTCTTCTGAAGAAAAGACGAAAACCAGCTCATGCCCAGCAAAGCGTGCAAAAAGCAGACCATGAACTGAAGTCGCAATGGGCCGTAAAGCATGATGATTACTTGGAAACCAAGCCCCAGAAGCAGCAGGCAAAGCGCCTCACATTCTACGACCTATATGAGCATTTCCCGGAGACATACAAGGAATTGCGCGCAAAAGGCATGATTACCCTCCCAAAGAAAAGAATCGAAACCAAGCATGACCGCACGCTAAGCCCCTCAGACCTGAAAGCGATGTTCCCCGCCTCTCTTGGAAAGGTGAAAGAAGGACACCTCAGGTCATACACTCCAAAAGCGCATCAGCCAAAAGAACCTCATCCGATTCTCGAGGAGATTGGTCTTCACGAAAAAGTGTATCAGATCGTAAAACACAAAAGAGTCATTGAAGAGAAGCCAAGCTTGACGCCAACAAGAAAGATTAATAAACTTGACAAGCCGAAGAATAAGATCATCGAAGATTTGAAAGGGGTGTATAAAACTGGCTAAAGTCATAGGCATCATCGCAATCAAGGGCGGCGTCGGAAAGACGACCGTAAGCAATAATCTTGGCGCTGCCCTCGCATACGAATTTGGGAAGAAAGTCCTGATGATCGACGCAAACTTCTCAGCCCCGAATCTTGCCCTGCATTTCGGCCTTGCAGATCCTGAAGTCACCTTGCACGACGTCGTGAACAACAAGGTTTCCCCGATGGACGCGGTCTACGAGTATGACAAGAACCTTCACCTCATCCCCGGCTCAATGCTCAACGAAAAGCTGAACCCGTTTAAGCTCCGCGAGAAGGTCCATAAGCTGAAGCAGTATTATGATTTTATCTTGCTTGACTCCTCTCCGAACCTGAACAACGAGATGCTCGCTACCATGCTCGCGTCAGACGAATTGCTTGTCGTGACGAGCCCGGATTATCCGACCCTGAGCTGCACAATGCACGCGGTAAAGATCGCCCGCGAGAGAAAAACGCCGATAACCGGTCTTGTCTTGAACAAGGTCAGGGGAAAGAGCTATGAGCTCAAGCTGAAAGACATCGAAGATGCAACAACAGTTCCAGTGCTTGCGGTTTTGGACGACGAAGATGAAGTTCTTGAAGCGCTGGCGCATACAAAGCCAGTCGTAACCCATCGTCCAAGAAGCGGGGTCTCGATAGGGATCAAGAAGCTTGCTGCCGCCCTCGTCAATAAAGAGTACAAAGACCCCCGAGTATGGAGCACCCTCAAGCGAATGTTCTCAAGAGACGCGGCAAAGCCGGACGTGAATCTGGATCTGTTGCGCGAAGGTAAGATGTACTAAAGTTTCTCCAAAATGTATATCAGCCGTTCAATCTTGCTTCCCTTATGCCAGTATAATATGGGGATCTTTATTTGTTGTAAGGGAGAAAACATGCGGAACCCTGCTTTGTTTAGTATCGCATCAAAGTCGAGCGCGACAATGCCGCTCAAGGTCCTGAAGCGCGTCCTGGAGGAGAACCGCCGGGACTACCAGCGCC
>CAYJXL010000031.1:0-13450 GCA_964374125.1 Candidatus Woesearchaeota archaeon
ATGGTGGGTTAGTAAAGCTACTTCAAAGACGATTAATAAAGGTTATCGTCTCATGCAGTAGTTCCGAAAGACCAAAAGTGGAAAACGAATCTAAGTCGGAAGGATAGCTACTAAACCTAAGCTCATTTTGGGCTATTTTGGCCTGCTGTGTCCTCCAGTGGGTTAATCTCTGCTTTAATCTTGATTTATCCAGATTAGAGGCTCTCCATGCCTTTAGATAAGTGTATCTTTGCTCTCTGTGTCTCTCCAAATACTTTCTTTTCATGGCTTTAACTTTATCGGGATTTCTTAACTCCCACTCTTTCTTTGACTCTTTTCTTCTAAGCTTTCTTTCTTCTGGAGTAAGGTTTAATCTTGGCTTATAACTATTATTTTCGTTATAACAGGATTTGCATATCTCATAGCAGGGCTTGGTTCGATCATGTATTTGGAAAAGAAGATAAAATGGATAAAAAAGACCGAGAACTGAATGTGCTGTTTCTTGAGTATCAACGACAGATATCAATAGCGCATACAATCTTTGGTACGTTTTTCGACACCTCACTGGCGATCCTTTTCGGCACATTTGGCATTGTTATTGGATTAGTGGAAATTGAGGTTATGCCCTGGAATAAGTTTTACTTCTTGTTGGCAATCTCCATCACGGTAGCGGTCAACGGCATCGTCTTAATGCTTTCATTATTGAGGTGGTATTTCTCCCGTTTGGAACGAGAAAACATAAAAAATAAGATATTGGACACGGGCATTTAACTATGCGTGTATATTGGTCGTTTTAATTCTCCTGATTGCAGCATCGCCTCCACAAGAGGAACATCTTCAAGACTAATCTTCCCGACGTACAATGTTTCTACATGTCCGCCATTCTTCCCTATTTGCGGAGAACCACCTCGCAAGTGGTAAAGAATGTTTATAGAAGGCAAAAACAGCCTGTTGCTTATGGGAAAAATCGCGATCGTGTTAAACGGCGGCGTCGACCGTGGCGCATACCATGCAGGCGCATTGGACGCGTTGTTCAGGTTCTTGCCGCAAAGGAAGAACGAGTTCATTGTTGTTGGAACGTCCATTGGCGCATTGAACGGGGTCATTCTCGCAGACGGTCTCGCCGCGAACAGCGTTCAGAAAAAAACGCAGGAGCTCATGAACCTCTGGAAGAACGAAGTCACGCCCTCAAAAGTGTTCGGCACATCAAAGGCAGTGTTCCTGAAGTGCTTGCTGCGAATCACGCAGGTCTACAAGCGCCACCCGCTCGCGCTCTATGCAGACATTGTCCTGTTATTGCTCCTGAATGCCGCGCTGCTCATGTTCTTCGCAAACCGAACGCTCTTTCCGTTTTTGTTTCGGGTTATCCTCATCGCATTCTTTCTCGGCGAGGTAATCACAGCGCTCATCGCAGGAGTTGGTTTCTCGTCGCTGTACATGAAGGGCTACCTCCTCAACAGCAAGCATCTCAGAAGATTATTGGAAAAGCACGTCCACAGCAACAGCAAAAGGAAGATCAACCTCGTCATCACTGCAACGCATCTGCAGGGCATGTTGCGAGAACATCATTTGGCCTATGAAACCTCATTCAGATTTAACAAGATCAACAAGCCGGCAATGATCGACGCCGCTCTCGCCTCAAGCGCAATACCGATAGCATTTCCTTCGATGAACATCGGCAAAAACACCTACGTCGATGGCGGCGTCAAGAACAACACTCCTTTAAATTACGCGATCGAGGCAGGAGCAGACACCATCATCTTGATCACCCATCAGCCAAGGGAAAAGCCTTCAAGGAAGCTCACGTTCGGGCCATTTGAGAAGCTCTCGCGCATCGGTGAAATCCTCCTGTACGACAGCATCGAGAATGATCTTCGCCGCGCCAGGCGCATCAACCTCTGGCTGAAAAAATTAAAAAACTTCAGCAATGAGCGTGCAGTCAAGCAGTCCTTGAATCTCAAAAACAAAAGATGCATCAGCATCATCGAAATCCGGCCAAGCCATGAACTTGGTAGCTGGTTCGAAGCGTTATACAACAGAGACAAACTGAACAGCTACATTCAGCAAGGATATCAGGATACGCTCAAGAAAAAACAGGAGATCATGAAGGCGCTTTACTCGCGATAACCCATGCACCCGCAGCCGTCTCCCTGCGCTGAAGCAAATAAAAAGGGTTGCTCCACGTCGTGATCGACAACAATTCCTTCAAGTAACAGTCGTCGCGCTTCCATTTCAGGACGATGTTTTTCAACACGGTCTTTAAGCCGCTTATACGTCATTGCAAGCACTGCAAAAACCCTGCGATTGCTCGCGAGCTGAAGCTGGTGTTCTTTCGCGTACCATTCAGGGACTGCTAATTGCTGGTTGCGAAGTCCTCGCACTCGTTCGTACATGCTTGCAAGAATCTCGCGCGCCACTGCGTTCTGAATAATCTCTGGCAGTCCTGGCCCAAGGACGCCGCTTGCCTCAACGCGCCAAACAAATGTCTTGTCTCGTCGATACTCTTGCAATGGATAAGGCTGCTTCATGCTCAATCTATATGCTGCAGTGTATATAAAGGTTACGCCCGATAAGTCACCGGTGCAGAGCGAACGCTCATCAGCGTATTCCCGTGCATGTAATGCAGCGACACCGGCGGCAGCATGACCTGGCCCGCAATGTGCAGCCGAGCTTTTACCTTGTACGTAATAACCCGTTCCTCATGCGGCGCAATCGATGCGATGTCCCAGATCAAGCGCATGCTTCGAGTGCCTTGTTGGATTTTGTCTGGCTTCAGCGTGCTGAACTCCGGCGTCAGTTCCACCATCAATGGCAGTGCATCAATCACCCGTGCGTGCTCGAGCATCCTCCTCGTTCCGTTGCGCACATGAATGAGCAGTTTCAGCTCGGAAATTCCCTCCTCTGAGCCTCGCACGCGAAACACGCGTTTCTTGATTGTCACGCTCCGGTCAACATACAGCAGAAGCAACAGCGTCGCAATCACGATCGCAACAAAGCCATAGAACACGATGCGGTAATTTGTTGTGATCTCCAAGGCAAACTCATCTCCCGGCTCCAGCGTCGCTTCCCACACCAAAGCATCATCCTTTCGCAGTGGCTCCAGTGACGCAGTCAAAAACAGATCCTTGAACCATGACGTCGCCACTTCAACGCGTTGCTTGCTTGCAGTGTTCCCGGTGTTTTTCTTGCTGAGGTGTATCGTCGTCTTCAAAAAGTTTTTCAGCTCGTCCTTCTTTTCCTCGATCAGGGGCTTCTCAGCAACGCTGAAGGCAGTTGCATGCATTCCCTTCACAATGCCGTTCTTGTAGACGCCGCTCTTCAGTGCGTACGTTCCTGGCGTCGTCGTAATGGCGAGCAATTCCTTGTACGTTCTCGTGAGCTCTTCCCGGGGTTTGAAAGATACGCGCTCCTCGCGCGCAAAAGCAGCAATGTCGCTCGTTACCATGAGGTCGTAATCAACAAGCGCGGTGTTCAACCGGTTCACGAACCGCACGGAATACGGAAATTCCTCCCCTGGAATGCCGACTGCAGGCACGTCGGGAATGATCTGCACAACATCATTCGGATTGACAATCTTCGCCGCCAGCGTCGCAATCGAAAAAATCTCGGGGTTCAGCAGCGACGTTATCTTGACTGCTGCGCGATACTCTTTTCCGTACACAACAACATCAGTGAAAGAAACCGCGACAGCCGCTGCGCCATCTTTGCCTGGATCGATCTTGAGCTGCCGCGGCTCGATTCTGACGCTTCTGATATTCTTTGAAAACGGCTCTGCCTCGTGCGGCGTTTCCGTAAGCTTGAACACCACCGGATCTTGCATGTTGTTCATGACAACAATTTTGAAGGTCGCTGTGCCTCCAGATTCCACCTCATGCACCGCGTCAAGAACCTTGACTTCAATTGGCGCGCCAAGGACGGGAGTAAGTAGCAAAGAGAACAGGAAAACCGCAGGCAGTAGATGTTTCATAGGCCCCCGCTACGTCAGCATGAAGCGCCTTTATAAACGTTGTGGACGCTGTTTAATGGTAAGATGTGAACTACTCAGGACTGAAGTCGCTGAGATTTCTTCGCTGTAGATAGGCTTAAAAATTCTCTAGAGCACGCAAAATGTATGGCGCATACCAACACGTATCGGATGTCGCAAGCAGAACGGCGCTGGTACTTTACTTTTTTGGGAAAGCGTCAAGGGATGAAAACCATTCGCGCGATCGTCGCACACGGAGGTAACCTCGATGAACTCATTGAAAGGACGCATAGCGCTGTCGCTGAACCGCTGCGCCTCAAAGACAGAAAACGGCTAGGTTCCAATTACTCAGTAATCATCCAAAAGATTCCGCAAGGAATTCTTGCAGAACTACGCGATGGCGATGTCATGCAGGTTGCCGTCGGCAAAACAGTATTCGTTGGCGAAAAACAGATATATCATGTGGCCGAATATAAGAAAACAATCATAATGCGTGAGCGAATGACAGCAGTGATAGCTGCTAATTTGTTGCCCCACTACGCAGCTTACGCTGGCGTTTGAAGACGCTCTAAGAGCATTTGGATTTTTTTCTTCGTTCGTTGCAACCTCAGGTTTGCTGCAGCAGCCAGGCGTGCAATATACTCCTTCGGTAAATCTCTGGTCAATAACGTTTCCATCCGCTCCGTGCCTTGAAGTTCAACAGAAAAATGCTTTAAGGAGAAGATGCCGGATCTTTTGAATCCGCAGGATTTTGCAAGCTCCAATAAGCGTTCAGCATCCGCAAGCGTCATGCAGTTGACATGGAGGATCACAGGCTCCTGAAGGAACCATATCTCATGGTTTTGCTGTCGCAGTACGCTCTCGATCGCATCAGGATCTGCTTTGGTGTGCGCCGTATACAGCCATTGCGCATGTTGTTTATCGCCAGTTTTAGGAACATCAAGGAGCACAATCCGTCCAGAGCAGGACGACGTCGTTTCGTAATGACCACGTCTGTTTAAGACAGCAAGCAGCGGTCGAATGTCCTCATCGATAGCGCCTTTCTTCGATTTGTCGCGTCGGAGCATGGGCTTAACAGTCTGGGGGACTTAAAAAAGATGCCGTCGAAACATTAATATAGGGAAAGCGGCTCGTAATCCTATCAAAAATTGAGGTGCACAATGAAAAAGATCGCTTTCTTCGTTATGGTGATGCTGCTTGCAGCAATAGTCGTTGAGGCGCAGATATTCCAGAGCCCTAGCCGAGGTACAGATGCGCAGACACAAGTGCAGCGATCTACAAGGATTCAACGACCGCAACAGACAGCTTCATCTGATCTTGCGAGAAATTATATGAGCAAGGAAGAGCGGCGGAGAGTGCTGCCGATAATTCGCAGCAATTATGTTGATACAATGCCTCGTCAGAGAACGACGGCCGACATTCCAAGGCGAACACCGCAAGGTTACAGTGCCATCAAGGCTCGCACAGGGCAGGTTCAATGGAGGCCCAGGCAGGTATTGCCAGTTAGGCTGCATCGTTCGCAAATCACAAGCAGGCCAAGAACGTATTAACTTTTTTCTTTTTGAGTGGAGCGTGGGCCAGGATTTGAACCTGGAATAAATCGCTTACAGCGCTGTTCTGCAGGCGATCCCCTTAACCGGATTTGGGTACCCACGCGTCGCAAGAAACGATCATTGCCGCTTTTAAGAAACTTGCGGTATTCTTCGCTACAGGTAAACACCAATAGCATACAAACGTTTGATCCGCTGCGCCTCTTCTCGACAGGCAGTCTGGCGTTCATAGATAGATTCATCACTACAAAACAGCCCGCTCAGTTCTTTCCACTCATCATAGCGCGAGGACCGCCGGTTGAACAGTCGCATGCGCCATCGCTCAAGTGAGCGCAATCTCCGTAATTCTCTATAGTTCGACGAGCGGAACGCCCCAAAGAGTTCATCACTAACAAAACGAAGACAGCTGTAATCTTCTTCAAACTCTCGCTGCCATGACTCAATTCTATTCTCAAGATCTTTCTGCATACAACACACTATGAAGAATTGTAAAGAATGACGTCCGCAAGTTTCCCGATGTCCGCAACATGATCATCGCACAAGCGCCGCGTATGGGGCAAACTTGCTTCATCAAGAAGACAGCCACCGCCATCAACACGCCAGCAGACGTAGATACGGTGGTACCGCGCATATCGGTGGACAGTTCGTTGCGCCGCTATTGATTCATGCAGCAGCTCCTCCCGTGAAGGCAGAATGCGAAGAAGAGCCTCTTGTAATCGTCGCACATGCATCGATAGATACCTCTCGCACTTCAAGAACTCTGCGCGAATTTCCTGAAACTGGTTTTCGAGTGTCTGTCGTTGTGTTAGCATAAGGCAATAGTCAAGAGAATGATTTATAAGGGTTATGAAGCGGGCCCGAAGGGATTTGAACCCTCGACCACCAGCTTAGAAGGCTTGCACAAGGATGCGTCCTTTTGGTGCTCTATCCAAGCTGAGCTACAGGCCCAACACCATATACACGCACAAAAGGAGTGAAAAGAATCTTTTAAAGGTTTCTGAAAAGACAGTAGCTCCACAAGTACGTCTCTTCTGGATGCAGTCTTCTGTTCGGAACCGCCTATCTGATCCTGGATGCTCATGCTTGGTGCGTGCTTGTGTGAACAGCAGATAACAAAAGAAGGCATTCCGACTCGAGCAAGCTGTTGACGCAGAAACATGAAAATATTCCAAGAACAATGAAAAAATTCCACGCAACATTCTTAAAGCAGTCATCTGAAGCGTCAGTATGCGATTGATGGTATTTCTGATAATCTTGCTCGTGCTCTCAGCGTGGAACTGGGACACCCACCATGCACAGATTGATTCAGTCTTCTACTCATTGCCAGAAGAACTTCGCGACAGCCTGAATCTCTCTGCGCTCGAGCAGGGCGCAATCGCCCCCGACCGCGAGTTCAAAGACTTCAAGAATCATCATTATCCGCCAGCATACGACGAAGCAAAACATTGGCTGGAGAAAATGCAAGAAACAGGTCAGCGAGAAGCAAGCTATGCTCTCGGCGTCGCAAGCCACTACATCACCGACAGCTACGCCGCCCCCCACTATGGCCCAGAATCATACAAAGACCATAAAAAATACGAAGAGCAGGCCTCACAGCGTTACCGCCATGTCCGTTGCGGCACCTCAGATGCGCCATTGAGAACGATGCTCGCCGCAGGTCAACAGGAAGCAGGGACGTGGCAGCGCTGGCTCAAGACGAAAGACGCGAATATTCCTCGGCAGGCAGCTGAAAAGGCAACGCAAGTCTTGTTTGCTGCCATCAATCAAGTGTTCAACGCAACCTGTGCTGCGCCAACAGCATACAAAAATGAGCGATACAGCCTGAACAAAACACAAGTAATCGCACTCGCAGGCATTATATTGTTTCTCATCTGCCTCTGTATCTCAGTCGCTCGTGATCTAAGGAGACATTTTCCGATAGAACCCAATCATGACAGCGATGATGACGAGGAGTAAGAGAAAAATAATAGCCGCTCCTCGATTATCTGAAAGTGTTTTTCCAAGGTCATAGCGCTTCGCCTTTGGAACGACGCGAGGTTCACTGGGCATCTCGGTAACATTGAGCTTCTTTGCTTCTTTTGGTTCATCATCAAGAATGCAGCAGCACACCCTGCGGTCTGCGCAATATCCTTTGCCAAGCTCAAGCTGTGCGTCAGCGCACGTCTGTCCGCCAACACGCACGACCTCGTCAACGCATGCTGACTGAAGGAATCCAAGGACATTGCATTTCTGTTCGCACGTGATTCCTTCGCAGTCAAGAGGGCACTGATACTCTTCGCCATCCTCGCACACATCATTGCCGCATTCAAGTTTGTAATTCTCTTGCAGGCCTCTGATGTCTGAGCCGCGAATCAGCGCGTACTTGAATTTCTTGAGTCCATCATAGTCCCTGTACTTTGCGAGCACTTTTGCCGCCTGAATCGTTGCATCATCATCGCTGCCCGCAAGCACTAAATCATTGCCAATGAGCTTGACAACAGCCTCGCCAGCCTTGAAAGGCCATGTTTCGCAGGGAAGCTTGACGAGCTTGTTGTTGCACGGATGCCCGATGACGATCTTGTTGATGTTTGGGTTGACTTCATTGTCCAAGCGGGTCTGCAAGCTAACGCGATTCGCTCGCAGAAGCCCGAGCACAAGATCTGACGCTGCAACGCTATCAAAGCTTCGCCCATGTGCGCCAACAACAATGACATAGTTCTCGTCAACCTTCTTCAGGTACTCGTAGATGGAATCATGAAACTGCGCCTCGACAAGCGGCATGAACAGTACAAGAACAGCGACGAACACGTATGCTTTCATTGTAGTCTCCGTAACATCAAGAGTCCTTTTAAATTCTTCTCCAGGTGCGTCGTTGCCTTCTTTGTCAGTTCTCCATTCGTCAAGAACACCGTCAGCAGCTTCTTGTTCAGTCCTTTTTGGTGCGCCAAGGTTAAGTCAGCGTCGCTGATCTTCTTCTTGTTTTTCGCAATGACCAATAATTCAAGCTCGCCGAGATTTGATGGCATGCAAACAACCGCATGAATCTCCATGTTCTTCCGGATAACAGCGCTTTCAACAACCTTCAGGTTTGCTTGCGCAAGGTATCTGTGGACTACTGTCGAGAATTCGTCAGCCTTGGCCTGCTTCAGCTTCGTAAATGGCTGTTGCTCAACAAGAGCCTCCGTCGTGGTTGCTCGCTGTTGCACAAGTGTTTGCTGCACTGCGATGGGTTGCGCCACAGTCTGCAGCGCTCGCGCTTCATCATCGCTTGCAAGATGCCATTTCCAGTGCAATTCATCTCCAACAGGCGTCTTCACCATGAAGGGAACTGCAAAATCCTTCATCATGCGAAAGGCAACACGAATGGATGGAATTGCTTCTGTATCCCGGACTAATTTTCTTTCCTTGAGAAAGTCGTACGCCTCCTTTTCCTTGTCGGGAAGGTGGAAATAAAGCACATCGAGCCTGTTTTCCTGGCCATGCAGGTAGTAAACAGGGCTTCGCCCAAGCTTCGCAGTGCTGATGCGGACCTTTCCTTCTGCAATAAGCTCCGATAAGATGGCGCCAGCAAAGAACGAGTCTGAACCGAGAACGCTCGAAAGACGTATAGGCACAGTAGGACCGTTCTGGCCCAGGAAGTTGAGGACCTTTTGTTTCAAGAGGGGAATGTCGACCATCACAAAATGCAGGAAAATGTCTATAAAAGGATTATTGTGCTTCACTAAATGGAAAACAACAAGTAATCAAGGCCTCTTCCAAGCAATTTCATAAAACGTGCAGTCATTCTCGTCATCAACAACCGCAATCAATAATCTCTTCCGCGTCGAATGTGCAACTCTGTTTTTAGCGCTGAACTCATACCATGTAAATCCCGAAGCCTCATGCACCGGATAGAGAATCCACTTCGCATGGTCCTCGCCCGGCTTCACTCCACGGTCGTACACGCGAAAGTCAGCCCCAAACTTCAATGCAGTCTTCACAATATATCCGCGAGAGCGCATGTCCTTGAACGCCACATATCGTATCCAGAAATTCGGTTCAACTTTTCTCGCTCTTTTGACGAATTCATCAAAGGAGAGCTTCTTATCTTTGTCGTCATAGACCTCCATGCGGCCGCGGTCAAGAAGGTACAGGGCTTCGACAAGAGAGTAGTATACTTTTCCATCCTTGACCTCGCCAAACCTGCTCTGGTCGAATAATGTATGAGAATCAACCGTGTCTTCCGCAATGACCTTTTCTGCCGCTAAGAGCGCCTTGATCTTTACTTTTGGCTCTTCAACGTCCTTGTTGTCTGCGGCTTTTGGAGCCTCTGCAGCAACGTCTTTCTTCTTTGACATCCGCTATACCTAACAGGAGGCAATTTAAAAAGCTATGCCTGCAACGAAATACAGACGAGATCTTTCAGTCGATCATCGGTGAAATGTAGGACCTGTCATATCATTGCGATGGAGAAAGTATGAGATGAAATCACATTCTGGTCGCATAGATAGCCGTTGCGTAACGCCGCAGCGGAAACTATTTATAGGGGTTATGCGTACAGTTACAACCATGGAAACAGTCACTATTGCGAGAGAAGAATACGAGAAGTTGAAGAAGAAGGCGGATATTGCTGACGATGCACTCGTTCAATTAAAGCTCAGTCTCGAGGATCTTCGGCATAAACGAGTCAGCAAGTTCGATTTAAAGGCTTCTTAAGTAGGTCATTAATTCGCGCATATTTGCCTTAACCTCGTTTATTATTTCTTGCTGATCTCTCTTGGGAGCAAATGAGACAAACAAAATCTTCTTTGATGGCTCATCAATCAAGAAATACAATCGTTTGTTTAGATACTTCTTTTCTCTGAACCACTCAAAATGGAGAATCTTGCCGGTTATTTCTTCTTCAAGCTTATTCTTGATATTTTCGATCCACTGTTGTTCACTTCGATCGAGCGACGCAAATACCTTCTTGAATGTGTCAGTGACATAAATGGTGTAATTTTTCACGATTTAGAACTCTTTGCGTCTGTTTAAATAGTTTATCATAAATTTATGAGAATACTTGTGTAGAAGCATAAGTCTTTTATCCGGATATGTTATCAGTAATTACTATGTAACAAGTTGCTTCGTAATCAGCTAAGGTTTCTGGCAAACAACGCCCTGTTCGTCCATCACTTTCCGTATTGTGGTGAAACCAACCTCTTTTAATCGCTTGATGACTTCCTCAATAAACCTTCTCCCGCTCTTTATCCCAAATCTTCCAGTGTAATGGAACATCCATCCAGACTTCTTGAGCACACGGTAAGCTTCGCGGTAAAACTCCCGTCCAAACAATTCGCCAGCAAGCTTGAACGTCGGCGGGTCATGAATGATCACATCAAACTCATTATCCTTGAACGTTCGGATAACGTCTCGAACGTCCCCTCGCACAAGTTGAATAGTCTTATTGGCAAACAATTCCCGCGAATATGGATTGAGCCTCGCGAGTTCCAATATCTGTGCGTCATATTCCACGCTGACAACGCGTTCAGCTTTCTGCGCCGCCAGTATCGCAGTATACCCTAGTCCAGTGCAGGTGTCAAGCACAGCACCATGAATCTCGACCGCGCTTGTCTTTTCATGGGCGTCTTCTTGCGGCGTCACCCGTGTCTTCTGGTGCATGGGTACTCCTGAAATAGTTGCAGTTGGCCAGTCTTTGGTAGGAACAAGCTTGTAATGTCGCTGCGTCCTCTCGGAATATATCTGCGCTTTCACCAGTCCATCATCTTGAATGACGTAACAACTATTCGCATCAAGTCGCTTAATCTTATGGATATCCAGTTTTCTTCTGTCAGGAAACAGCGCTTTGCCTCCTTGAAGTTTGACGTTCTGAAGCGTAAGGCCTAGATCAAGAGAGATAGCTGCTTCTGTTTGATGCTTGTCCATCGCTCGCTGGAGCTTTTCGATTTCAGAGAGAGTAAGGAGCATGCAAATAGGCAATATGCAACATTTAAAAAAGCTGCGGCAACGCTGCCTTTCGTTAACTTTATAAGCCAGAACCTTGCCGAAAGCAAGATGGTAACCGAGCAGAATTTCCTCGTGCCATTGGAAACGTACCTCAAGTCCGGGCTTCACATCGGCACAAAGTCAAGGACGAAGTACATGGATCAGTTTATCTACAAAATCCGCCCGGATGGCCTTTCAGTCTTGAACATTCAGACAACGAACAGTCGTATCGACCTCATGTCAAGGTTCCTTTCGCGGTATAAACCAGAAGAGATTCTCATCGTCTGCAAGCGGGAAAATGGCTGGAATGCCGTAAAGATGTTCAGCAAGATGACAGGTATCCGCGCATACGCTGGCCGCTATCATCCAGGTATCCTGACGAACGCAGAGCTTGAGGATTTCATCGAGATCAAGGTGCTCCTTGCAGTCGATCCATGGCCGGACAAGGACGCCATACGCGATGCTGTCCACGTCGGCGCTGTCGTTGTCTCGCTCTGCGACACCAATAATGAAAGCAACTTCATCGACGTCGTCGTTCCCTGCAACAACAAGGGAAAGAAAAGCCTGGGACTCGTCTTCTGGATTCTCGCCCGCGAATATATGAAGAATAGGGGCATGATCAAGGACGAGAAGGAAATGGGATTTCCTCTCGAGCAGTTCATGGCTGATTAGAACAAAATACAATGTCGCTTTTCTCAAATCAGATGAAGAAAACTGTTCGGGTTAAAGTGAGTGATAAAAAGCCAGCAATTGCCAGCATTGACATAAAATCGATAAGCGACAATGGTGGTTTTGTTGGATTTGCAAAAATAGGAGGAAACGGATATGTAGGCGTCAATAACATTTACGTGCCATTCTGCACCAATCGAGGACAAACAAAGCACCACATCCATCCCGAAGCAACTCATTTTTATGGTCATGTTGATGATCTCGTAAAAAATTACAATCTTGGGAGTGAGACAGAACGAAAGATTGTGGCCTTGCTGCTTGATGAAAGATACCAAGATAAAAGATTGAAAAGTCCCCATTGTAATACCTCTATTGGTTGTCTGCAACATGAATTAGGACTATCAAAAGTTTTAGCGCTGCAACACGGCAACGTATTCTATTGTATCCCATTAGAAGCGCTTCAGTTGGTAGACCGCCGCAAAAGATTTCTTGAGGTCCTCATTGATATTGTGGAAAAAAATCTCTCGCAGTTGACACGGGAGTGGAGCTATGCAGAACTCACAAGCGGGCGGATACCGGTGCTGTCGCAATATCCAAGATCGTTTGAAGAAGAGGTACGTCGGCAAGGTGGATATTATCACTGTAATCATAAATTGAATGAAAAAGCAAGAACGCCGGGTGAATTCGGTATTGGAGCATAGCGCGTGGTTCTAAAACGTAATGACTCTGTCACTCATTGCCTCTACTTTCTTGCGAATATCAGGGTGAAGTCGCTCAAGGTCCACAAAGAAAATGCTGTTCAACCGCAGCACTTTAAGTCTTTTCTGCAAGAAGTCAACAAACCGTAACGCAGTAGCTCTGTCCTCGTGCAATAGCCAATGATGGAGCGCATCGATAACCACAACATTCTCCCTGGAAGGCTTTCTGATTGCAGCCTGTTCAATTGCCTTCAGCACCGTGTTGAAATCTCGGTCGTGGACATAATCGCAACGTTCCAGCATCAATCCCGCGTCAATCCTCTTTGAAACCGCGTCAATAAAGTGAATCTTCGAATGATCGATCCCTAATCGGTCAAGTGTCCTGAAAACATTGTGCGCAGGGTGGCTTAGGGCAACATACAGTATATCGCGATGAAGGTTATCAAGAACATTGTAAGCGTAGACCTTCTTCGACACGTCTGTATGGACTAAAACAACGAAGTGCTTCGGCAGTTGTTCAATATTTAAGGAAACAGGCACCATCTTTCACATAAATCAAATCTAACGAGGTATAAATAGCTTTCTCCCATTGACAGTATCTCCGAATGATTCGATTTAACTTAGACTTTACACATAATTCCCATTAA
>CAYJXL010000032.1:0-13237 GCA_964374125.1 Candidatus Woesearchaeota archaeon
CCCCTGGTAGCCCGCAATTGGGGTTTGGAGAAAAGTTTTGAGCGATATATGCTGATGTACCATTGGGAAGCCTAACGGCTATATCACAGCCACCTTGACAACCATCCACCATCAACCTTACATACCGGCCGGGTGGAAACGGTTGCTTTGGGCCAGAACGTGGAGAGGGGAAATCTGCAACCAAAACGTCGGCATAAACGAATGAGCTAAGAAGCAGGAATACTAAAGCTGTAGTAATCGAACGTTTTTTCATTCGGTGTATGCAGGCACTCAAGTCGTGTATATATCTTACGCCTTTCTTATGATATTCTGATGTAGCCTTATCAAAACCTTAACTGTTTCTTATGCATGCCAAATCAGCAGACACTTACAAAAGGATCAAGGCACTGCGGGCTCGCACTTGAGCAAATCAGCCGCTGGCAGGATTCGCACCTGCGACCCCGAGTTTACGAAACTCGTGCTCTGACTGGCTGAGCTACAGCGGCGTAGCAATATTACGCAAGCTTAAGTTTCTCTTTTACCTCTTTGAGCGAATACTTCTTCTGACACGAGCTACAGACCACTTTCTTTTTTTTATAGCGCCCGATATACGTGCCCTTGATCTTTTCCAAGAACGTTTCCTCAATCTTCTCCCTGCAGATGTCGCATTTCATGCGCGCATGGGTGATAGAAGTTTTATAAACGTAGTGATTACCCTCGTGTTATGAGAATGGTGGTTTTGGACACGAATTTCCTGCTGCACTGCATCGACTTCAAGATCGATTTCATGCGGGAACTTGAACGTGTATTGGATGAACGGTTTGAGATCTTTGTTATGGACAGAACGCTCAAGGAACTGGCAGGAAAGAAGCAGGAACAGCTGGCGAGGGCGCTGATCGAGAAGCTTGGCATAAAGCTTATAAAGGCTGCTGAAGGCATGAGTGTCGATAACGCTCTTTTATGCCTGCCTTCCGATGTTATCATTGGGACGCAGGACAAGGCTTTAAAAGAAAAACTTAAAAAGCGAGGTTTAAGCGTTATAGCCATCAGACAACGACAATACTTGACCATGGTGTAAAAAATGTTTTATGAAGTTCTCCTGAAAAGCCACATTCGGGTGCCGCCATCTTTGTTTGGCATCGACACCAAGGAATCTGTTCTCCGCAGCATCAATGAGCGCTTTGAGAATTACATTTCCAAGGAGATTGGCGTTGTGGTTGGCGTCTCGGAAGTTGTTGAGATTGGCGAAGGCATCATCATCGCTGGAGACGGCGCGGCGTATTATGACACGACATTCAAGATCTTGGCGTACAAGCCTGAATTGCAAGAGGTTGTTGTCTGCAAAGTGAATGTCATCAGCGATTTCGGAGCGTTTGTGGACATTGGACCCCTTGACGGAATGATTCACATCTCGCAGACGATGGATGATTTTGTGAGCTTTTCAAAAGCTAATGTCCTGACAGGAAAGGAGTCAAAACGATCATTGAAAATCGGCGATGTGTGCAAAGCAAGAATTATTGCCGTCAGCTACAAGGACATTGCAAACCCGAAGATCGGATTGACAATGCGACAACCTTGGCTGGGCAAGGAAGAGTGGATCAAGGACGCAAAGAAAGAAAAGAAAGACGTGAAAGAAACCAAGGAGAAGAAATGAAGAAGGCGTGCATCAAGTGCCGGATATTTGTGGATGGTGACGTGTGCCCTATCTGCCACGGCAATCAGTTCAGCGACAACTGGAAGGGGCGCATGTACATTGCAGATCCTAACAAGTCAGAAATCGCGAAAAAGATAGGAATCACGACAAAGGGAGAATACGCGATCAAGGTAAAATGAGCATGACCATGATTTCCGAGGTTTCTAATATGCTTTTACAGCGCAAGGAGCTAGCACTTCAGTTTGCCTATAAACTCAAGGTAACGCCGAAGAAGGACGAGGTTGTGAAGGACCTGAGCGAGTTCCTCAAGGTTGATGCGGCATGCATTTTTCTCAAGAAGATTCACCCTTTATTTGGAAAGCAGGAGGCGATTGTGACAGCTCACGTGTATGAGAATCCAAAACAGCTCAAGAAAATCGAAGTGATCAACAAGAAGCCGAAGAAACTAGCTGGGGGAACGCCGCAACAGGCGAAGGCATAATGGCGAAGAAAAAGGTCAAGAACAAGGAGCCGAGCAAGCGGTGGGAGCATTATGTTGTGAAGGGCGACAAGCTTGAGCGGAAGCAGTCATGCCCGAAGTGCGGGCCTGGCATTTTCCTTGCAGATCACAAGGACAGATACTACTGCGGGAAGTGCCATTTCGTTCAGGTGAAGAAATAACTTTATATACTAGAAGCAGCATACCAAAAAGCATATTAAAAAAAGAGGTGAAGTTGATTGGCAGATCCTGTTTCAGCAGAACCGAGAAATTGGGAGAACGACATTCTTCTGAAGATTACCATGCCGGGCCGCGAGCTTCGCGATGCGACTGTCATGAAGATGAGGAAGGCTGAGGAACACTGGCAAACAATTCGAGCAGCGCAATCTGTACCACAACCAGTTGTTGCACCGACGAAACTGGAAGCTGTCCAGACGCAGCTGACTGATGCTCCGAAAACGGCGGAGACACCTGTCCAAGAAGTTGTTGCGACGCATGATGCAGCGGCAATCCCTGAGCCAGAAGTCACAGCACCTGTCATTGTACCTGAACCTCAACCTGCAGTTTTACCGGCTCCTGAAGTCCAAACGACGCAGCCAGAACCACAACCTGTTCCTGAACCTGTTGTTCAAGAAATGCAGCAGCCAGTCCAAGACGTTCAGCAACAAGCGCCTGTTGAAGTAGATTTGTTGTCACGTTTCGTTACGTGCAAGAAAAGCGCAGAGCAGGAATGGAAGCAAGAGATGGTCAAGCGGACAAGCGGACCGGAAGAGAAGCCAAAGATTGACCCAACAATCACTGTTGCCCAACGACGACCGAAAGAGAAAAAGCCGGAGTTTTACACGAATTACCCTGGCTTGGAAATGAGGGAAAAATACAAGGTATGGACGATCGAACCACTGAAAGAAGATGCTCCAGTTGCGCGAGCGCTGCATGATTCGGTGAGCAGCAGCAAAGTGGAGAATTTTGCGAACAGTATCATTGGAGGCGACTGGGCTGTCGAACGATTGCGACGGCGCTAGCATTACTTCTTTGCTGTGGTACAAAAGATATATAAAGCTTGGATGAGGTGAATGAAACATGGCATCAACGGAAATGAAGGTGATTGTTTTAGCATTACTGCTTCTTGGCGTCGGTTTTGTGTACACGTACATTGGCGAGAAACGAGAATTGATTGGCGCTGCGGTGTACAGAGAACCGACAGATGAAGGTTATAGGGAACATGTGAAAAAACCTATTGAATCGGATACAGCACCATCACAGCAGGAAGCACCTATAAGAGTGCAACCGAGCGGTGCGCTTTCTCAGCAAGATCAGTTTCTTCTCGCGATGGCAAAAGATGCTGATACTGACCCATCAAGCGTCTGTACACCTAAGAAACTTGGGCCATTGTACACGGACGAAATTCGGCAACAATGCGTGCAAACGATGGAGCAGCTCAATGAGCTCAAGCAACAAGCTGACGACGTCGTCAACTATTAATTCTTGAACGATTGTTTTATAAACCTCTTTTCATTTAGTTTGCCATGCAGTATCTGTTGTGGTGCCATATCGAATGCGCATATGCCGGCAAGACCTACAGCAAAAAGTATTTAACCAAAGAGGTTGTTCCCATCAGCGATTACGAGGGGCTTGAAGACCTGGTGTAAAAGAAGGTGAGGGCGTGAAATTCGAGATCAAAAGGAACGAGCAAAAGAATCTTTCCCGCTACGTCAATGAGGACGTGAACATTGCGCGGCAGTTTGCCAGGATAATGTACAAGGAGTTTGGCAACTTTATTCCATGCCTGGTGCTGTTTGGGTCTGCTGCACAGAACCTGCCGTCGCCAAAGCGAGACATTGACATCCTCATTGTGCTTGATGATGTACGAATTAAATTCACCAGAGAGCTGGTTGAGACCTACAGAATATTAACGGAGAGGGCGATTGCACAAGTTGAACCGAAGCGCTTGCACGTGCAGTCAATGAAGCTTACGGCGTTCTGGGAATACATTCGCGCGGGTGATCCAGTTGCCATCAACATCCTGCGATCTGGAGTGGCGTTGATTGATACCGGGTTCTTTGATCCCCTGCAGGCATTATTGGACCAGGGCAGGATACGGCCTTCAGACGAGTCTGTGTGGACGTACTTCACGATGGCGCCTGCATCATTGCATCGGGCTGAACAGCATTTGCTGACTGCGGTTGTTGATCTCTACTGGGCGGCGATTGATGCAGCGCATGCTGCGCTCATGGTAGTTGGCGAGACTCCGCCGTCGCCTGCACACATAACAGACATGATCCAGGACGTGCTTGTACACAAGTATCATTTAAGCTCTTATAGCGCGAAGGCGATGGCTGAACTGTACAAGGTGTTCAAAGGAATCACGCATCGGGATATCAAATCTGTGTCTGCAAAAGATTATGAACGATACAGAAAGATGGCAGACATGTTTGTAAAGGATATGCGGGCGTTTATTGAACACTATCGGGAGACGCAGCAGCGCTAACGCGGTCTTGCCTTAAGGTATTACGAAGAATGAAATAAGAAAAAGCGCGTGCCCATCCAGAATCTGTCTGGGCTGAGCACGCATAAATGGGGTTGTTGGATGATTATTCAGCTAACCTCTGCTCCAAGCGGGATCTTTCTTCTCCAAGCGTGGCCAACTGTTGGTCTAATGTTCGCTGTCGCCGATACAGCGCCAAACGCTGGAGCCCTTCTTGCTGAGGTATCCTGATCAATTCGGCAGGCCTCAGCTTTGCGAGCCTTTGTGGACCCATAAATTTAACGCCTGCAAGGTATGCAGAAAAACCGAGTACTCGCTCATCCGCGTCTTTAATCTTTTTGCTGCCGTCTTCCTCATTGCCTGCCTTGTAGCTGAGAAGTCCTTCAGCAGCTTCTCCAGCAGCGCGTGCAATCTCCAAATTCGATGGGTCGCGCAACACTTCTGCCCTTAACGTGTCGACGAAATTCTCGTATGCGGAAGCTAAGTTTAATTGTAAACCTCTATACTTTTCCAATATTTTGATGTATTCTGGTTGTGTTTGGTTTGGCATTTTTGTTCCTCCTTTTTACTACTTTTTGATACTAACTATAGTGTTGAACTTGTATATAAACCTTTCGTTTATTTACTATCTATAAGTAGTATATATTAATACCTTTTTAACAGCCTATCGAGCTCGTTTTTATAGGTTCTCGATGGTGCTACGCTCATGCGTCGATTGTGGGTTGTTCCATAGAAAGTCTTAAGCACGCCGTGGAGCATTCGCTTCTCTTCTGTTGATAACTTATGCTCAACGTCATGGGGGTCAGTTCCACGTCGTTCAAGAACAGAGAGCAATGCGACGATATCTTGGCCGTGCGTTTCTTCTTCGTTCGCCAGCCCGACTTTTTCTTTGATCAAAGACAGGGGCGAGGCCACATGAAGTGGGATGCTGAAAAAGCGCCGGATCTCACCATCAAAACGCGCCTGCGGTCCTTGATAAAAATCGATTTTACATTCATGCTCACTTGGGGCTTCTATCTTCAGCGTCCGCTTTGAATGAAGATTTGGACTTGGTCTGTCACTTGTGACTGTGTACGCACGATGGAACAAGCGAAGAACATTGTCATTTCCACCCATGTCTATATCTGACGAACCGCGCCATAGTGATGCAATGTCTTCTCCATAGCTCGCTGCTAAATGCGCCAGAACCCCATAACCACCAAAAAGAATCTGCGCAAATCGCATGTTCTCTTTGTCAAGCAACGCACCGATGTCAAGGACGTAGCTCAACACTGTCTTTGTTGGCTCACAAAGTCGCTGATTGAGCCGTTCAAATTTATCGATGTTTTCCGTTTCCAATAAGTGTTCTTCAAGACGTGGGAATGGCATACCCTATTCTTGTTGTGATCATATATAAACCTTTCTATTTGTAGCCATCTATAAGTAGTTACATATTATAGAAGGTTTATTAAGGTTCTTATGTTTAAACCACCTTTAATGGCAAGAAGAAGGTTTCTCGTCAATTTCCTGAAGCATCCCGGCTTAACAGGCTCTATAACCCCAAGCTCTCGGTTTCTTGTAAGGAAGATGGTTGAGCCACTCGGGGATCTTGACTCCTGCAGATGTGTAGTGGAATTTGGGGCAGGGGAAGGGTGTTTAACAAGGTATCTGGCAGAGAGGATACCCAAAAAGTGCAAGCTCCTTTCATTTGAAATAAACAAAGATTTGCTTGATCGTGTGAACTGCAAAAATGGAAATGTCGTCCTAATAAACGATGACGTGACTAGACTTGAGCGTTACCTGAGAAGATACAAGGTCAAAGAAGTAGATCATGTTATTTCAAGCCTGCCTCTTGCGCAGATAAGAAGTGAAAATTGTTTGGACCTGCTTTCAATGGTTCATCGGAATCTAAAGAAGGATGGAAGATATGTGCAGTACCAGTACTCGCTTCTGAGCAAGGGATTGATAGAGCGCGTTTTTGACAAGGTCGAGGTAAGATTTACGCCATTGAATGTTCCACCCGCGTTCATTTACACATGTCAAAAATAATCAACCACCAGCACTTGTGTACTTCTTCAGGCCAATGCTCCAGAGCCATACGCTCAGGACAAGGAATCCGATGACGGGAAGCGTTACGTAAATCAAGCTCGACAATGTTGTCCCTCGCAAGAGCACTTCTGCAGGGTAAAACGAAGAAACCGCAAGCGGCAAGAGGAACGTAAATGTCACCTGCAGGCCCGCGTTGTAGACGCTCAGCGGATAGCGGACAAAATCGCTGAGCTTGAAGAGGAGGTCCATCAGCGCAAACGAGTTCACGAACAAGAGACCAAGCGCGCACACGAGAACGATGAAGCCGAACTGCGCAGCAAGACCCAAGGAGATGACAAAGAGATAGAGGATTGCATTGATGCTGATGAGCGAGATGTGCAGTTTGATGACGCTATAGATTATCAAGAAGAGACCCACGAATATCTTTGCCAGCATGTCGATGTTGACGTTCGTTGTTGCGAGATAGAGAAGGGTGTTTGCCGGTTTTGTCAAGATAAAGTCGAATTTTCCCCTGCGTATCATGTACAAAACAACGTAGGCAAGGTCGTAAAAAAGCATCTGCGCAACGCCGAAGACAAGGGTGAATGTTCCCTGGAACAAGAGGAATTCCTCAAAGCTCCAACCGGGAATGCCTGAGGAACTCCGGTAGATCAAGAGAACGACGAGCGGCCCGACGAAGTCCCAGAATAACGATGCGATGCTCTTGATGATAAAGTTTCCCTTGTATGCGAACTCTTCCGCGAACGAAATGCCGAAGGCGCAGCGCAAGAGACGAAAGATCTTCATGTGCCTACCCCCACGATGTGCTTGTACGCCTGCTTCCAGACAGCGGTTGCGAGCGCGAAAAGCACGATGATCCACAGGCACTGGATGGCCAGCATTTTTCCCGCTCCTATCAACGTGTATTTTCCGAGATAGATGTTGACTGGAACGAAGCGCATATACTGGAACGGCAGATAGTTTGCGACAGCCTGCGCCCATATTGGGAAAAAAGTCAATGGGAGCAGCGTCCCATCCAAGAACGCCACGACTGCGCGCTTCACACGGCGCATCCCCTGGATCTTCTTGAGCCAAAAGGCGCTCATGCCGACAATGAATGTCAGCAGGAAGATCAAGATGGAGGCGAAGATCACTGAGAAGATGAATGCAACGCCATTTGCCATTGATGGCAAAAACAGGTTGAAAAAGATGACTGCAATCAGGACAGCGGGAATTGCTTCGAGGAACAACGCGAGGAGCATGAACCCGCGCTCGACGTAGAAATGACGGGCGATGTACGAAACTGGACGAAGGACCTCGGAGATGACCTCCCCGTCCACCACTTCCTCTTCCATTCCTTCATCGACGGAACTGTAGGCGAAGATGCCGACGATCATGCTGATGACATAGTAATTGACGAGCTCTGTGAAGGTGAAGCTGTTGATGATGCCTGTGCCAGTATACGCGTAGATTGACTTCCAGAGAAAATAGTAGATCAAGAGCGTCAGCGGTATCCGAATCATGCCGATGAAGAAGTGGAAGCGATAAACGAGTCCAAGCTTGAACCCAATTTTCACGAGGGCATTAGCGGTTCCCATGCGTGCCCCCCTTGCTCTGCTTGTAGACGAGCTGGATAATCTCCTCTATTGGAGGCTCGCTAATGATGATGTCTTCGACTTTGTACTTGGTGATGAGGTAATCGATGACTTGCTTGATGCCCTGGCGCTTGGTGTCAACTTCGATCTTTAGCTCGTTGTTTGCCTTTTTGACGATCTTGCAGTTCGGAAAGGAGAACTTGCCTGCGTGCTCGAGCCTGACATCAATGATCTTGTGCTTTGCAATGCGCTCCCGGATGTTCGCGAGAAAGCCATCGTAGATGATCTTGCCAAGGTCGATAATGATCACGCGCTTGCAGAGCTTTTCGATGTCATCCATATCGTGCGTGGTTATGACGAAGGTTGTTCCCTGCGCGCGGTTGACGTCCTTTATGAACTGCCGCATTTTTTCCTTGGCGATGGCGTCAAGACCTATGGTTGGCTCGTCAAGGAACACCAAGGGTGGGTTGTGGAGGAGCGCGGCAACAAGCTTGCACTTCATTCGTTCACCGAGGCTGAGATCACGAACGGGAATCTTGATGATTTCGTGAATACTGAGAATGTCGACCATGTGCCTCAGACGCTGGCGGAATTCTTTATCTGGAATATCGTAGACTTCCTTGTGAAGATAGAATGTGTCCAAAGCAGGGAGATCCCAATAGAGCTGCTCTTTTTGTCCGAAGACCACGCCAATGTTCTTCACGTAGCGGATGCGGTCTTTCCATGGAATAAAGTTGAGGACATTGATGAATCCTGATGTGGGCACTAATACGCCTGCGAGCGCCTTGATGGTTGTGGACTTGCCAGCGCCATTCGGGCCGATGAGGCCGACGATCTCGCCCTTCTTGATTTCAAAACTAATGCCCTTGAGCGCTTCCTTACTCTCGTATTTGCGCCTGACGAGGCTCTTGAGCGCGTTGACTACGCCGGAGCCACGCTTGTGGGTCCTGTAGACCTTACGGAGATCCTTGACATGGATGATAGGTTCCATTGCAGATGTGAATGTGCGTAAGCCTTATAAACCTCCTCTCAACGCCTAACAATAGGACGACCATAGCGGCCTGGTTCCACCCGATCCCATTCCGAACTCGGCAGTTAAACAGGCCCGCGTTCCAGGTTGTACTGCGCTTTGCCGCGGGAAGCCTGGTTCGTTGTCCACTTATCTCTGCCAAAATGCATTCGCTCTTGCGTACTTTTCTATTGTGTCTATTGTGAACCATGAACCCTTATAGATATATCCTGCAACCTTGCGCGCTTCGATGAGCGGCATGAGTATGTCGTGATCGAGGTCGTTTACTTTTTTTTTCTTAAGAAACTCCAGTACCCCTGGCTCTAAGATTGAAGCGCCAATAAAGACAAGGTTCGAAGGTGCCTCATCTTTCTTTGGTTTGTATACATACTTCGTAACCACGCCGCCATTTAGCACAGCAGCACTGTACGGACTTGGGTCAGCAACCTGCGCCAAAGCCAGCGATCCTGTCGCCATTTTCTTAACGTGCTGATGATGCATTTCCTGGATATCTATGTTCGCTAAAAGATCGCCATGGATCTGAAAGAATGCTTTCGTCAGATGTTCAGAAACGTGCAGTAGTGCGCCTGCGTTGCCAAGCGGCTCATCTTCGATGTAGTGAATTAACTTCATGCCTTTGTACTGTTCACCGAAGTATTCCTGAATCTTTTCAGCACGATAACTGAGTGTTAGGATGACTTTCTTGAAGTTGTAATGATGAAGCATATCCAATGTCCATTCAATTGTCGGTTTACCACCGACTGGAAGAAGTGGTTTTGGCGTGTTCTCTGTTAGCGGTCGTAGCCGCGTTCCTAATCCCCCAGCAAGAATCACCGCAGTATCCATAATCATGGATTAAGAGTTTACTATTTAAATCAATTTCTAAACCAGATTTGGATGGTTATATACTTCTTCAATAGCTGCGGCACCAGAAGGCACCATTGTTTGACCATACGCCGCAAGAAATTGTGGGATGTCTGCCCTGTTGATGAACTTGAGACGCCTACTTTCGAATTTATCGGTGGCCTTCGTTCGCCAGCGACATTCGAGTGTTTTTTGATCCAGACTAAATCTCACACTCAAAATAGCCTCCGGAATACGTGAAGGACCCTGACGAACAATGCCATGGAAGTGAAGGTTGTCAATCTCATTCGAATCGAGACCGATTTCTTCTTTGAGTTCGGTGAGCGCTGTTGAAACAAAACAGATACGCGATCGCCTTTCATCGGTCTCAACTAATCCTCCAAAGACGTGATAAACATTTGGATATATCATTACTTTACTGCTTCGCAAGGTAGCAACTGCGAAGGCACCATCCCCCCCATAGATAACGGTGCTGCATGCTAGAGTATTTGCAAAATGGTGATTTCTGTTTGCTCGATCATCAAGTCCGGCCTGCATCAATCTTGCTCTAAATTCTGGATTCTCAATTGCCTGTACGTTTGTGCCTTGAAAATCCCTATATGAGGTTGAGCTCATCGCGAGGTATAGCCTACTTCCTTCCAAGTAAGCATCGGTGAGACGATGTTGAAGACTGTCTCCGATCATCCGCTCACTCTTTTTTATTACACGATTTCGATCGCCGCTTTGCAGTTCTGGTATGAGCTCTGCGGCCCTTTCTACTAGCATATCTGCTTGCGCACCATTCCAATACCTCATTACCTGCGCGTAAAGCGATGGATGACTGTCGGGAAGGGTAAATGGGTCGCCCTTTGCAACTTTTATTTCAAGCTCGCTTACAGGAAACGGCTCTTTTGGCTGCACTATCCATTCGTAAGTTTTTTCCATAAATCTTTGCCTTCGGCGACCTTTAAAAATCTTGTTAGACTAGACTTATTGTCACCTTTTAAGTACAACAAAATGAATAAGAGCTATAAACCTTTGATTTCTCTTTATCTTTTAGACTGTTCTCTCCAGAGGAACTATTCGCTTATTCTCTTCAGGAGATGCGACAAGCTCGAATGGCCTCAAATATGCTGGTGCGCCCCCGGTGTAACCGCAGTAATATGCCAATGAGTACATGTTGTTTAATGGGAAGTGCTTCACCTCCTTGAGATCTGACTTGTAGAATGCTGTTTTTGTCTTGTCGATGCCAACGAGCTCGTGGAGCTTTGGCACCTTCTTATACTGGGACAACAGGTCATCAAGTTCCAACAACGAATTCACGCCATGCGTCCATGATCGGTTAAAGTAATATGCGGCATTCAGGAGGTAGTTTATCTCGCTGCACTTGAACCCTTCAGGATCAGTTGCTTTTCCAATGTTGCCAATGTCATCGCCCAGCTTAAAGAACTTCTCAGACTTGAGCATGGCGATCCTGGCATTGATGAATTTTGCCAGAGATTGAACGTCAGTTGTGTTGACTTTTTTGAGAAGCTTCTTGTTGTAATCCTCGAGATCCTTGATGAGCTTGTCAAAATCCTCGCGCTTGATGCTCGTAGCATTAACTTTTTCATTCCTAAAGTCGCCATTGTAGCCGGCTTCGATTTTCTGCACGTCGCTGAAGCCGCGCTCGAAGGAGGCATAACGGTAGTTTCTATAGAGCACAATTACCAACAACACAAGCATGAGCATGCTGAAAACCACGATTATTCTTTGTTTCCGCTTTTGGTCCTTCTTGAGCATGAGCATTCCCGCTCGTTGAGGTTTAAAAGCATTTTCGTCATCTGTACATCATCAAAACAACCCAAACCTTTATAAACTTGTAGTTTAAATATATAAACTGTGAGTCTAAATGGATGAAATAACAAACAATGAGATAAGGTTTGTGCTGACCATATTCAAAAGTCCTGAAATCGAGTATAATGCCAATAGCATTGCAAAACAGATAGGGCTAAGCGCTATGGGTGCTTTAAAGATAGCCAGAAGACTTGAAAAGGAGCAGATCATCATCTCAAAAGAACTGGGGAAGGCTAAATTCTATAAGCTAAATCTGGGCAGTGAATATGTACGTGAATACGTCAAATTCATGCTTAAGCGAGAGGCAGAGCAGGCTCACCCCTACGTAAAAATCTGGATTGAGGATATTAGAAAAATCAAAAGTGCTGATGCGGCAATTCTCTTTGGATCGGCGCTGAGGAAACACAAGGAAGCAAAAGATATAGATGTGATGCTCGTCATTGATCCTGAGAAATACAAAAAAGTGCAAAAAGAAATAGGAGAAATTGATGAATTAAATACGAAAAGGATTCATCCTATGTACCAAACAAAGAAAGACATTACAAGAAATCTCAAAAATGGAGACAAACCAGCGCTTAGCGCAATAAAAGGCATTGTGATTTTTGGGGAAGATGCAATAATAAAGGCTATTAGTGATTATTTGCCAAAATGAGCCATGCAAAAAACAAAGTGGAATGGTGCTTAAGGAAAGCTGAGAGTGAACTTAAGTAATCTGATAAGCACAGAGGACTTGCAAGAATAAAACCGGACGTTGCAAAAGCAAAAGAATTCATTGAAAAAGCACAGCACTATATCAAAGCAACAGAATATCTGAAAAAAGGTGACTATTCAGATGTCAGCGCAACTACCATATTCTTTTCTTTGTACCATTCGTTGTTGGCTATTGCTGCAAAATTCGGATATGAGTCACGAAATCAGGAATGCACTTTTGCACTGACTTACAGCCTTATAGAAGATGAGAAAATTGACTTTGACAAAGAAACTCTGAAGAAAATAGCATCTTTGGAGCCAAAAGATGAGAAAGAAACAAGCGTTGAGGTAAGGGAGCGTTTTCAGTACGGGACGGGGTTTGAGATGGATGAGAAGTTATACAGCGACCTTGTTAATTTGGCTAAAGAAGTGCTATCAAAAACAAGGGAGATAGTAGCAGAATAATAGCTTGACTAAAGCGGTAGTTGAGCAAGTTGGAATGAGGATTTCAAGCTCACAAGCATTACTATCAATCTCTCTTTTGTCACCTTTAATTTCTTTTAGGTTTTTCTATTCGTTCATTTTAGTATGCAGTGTAGAGCTGTGCCAGTATCTCCGAAGGTGAATTCTTTACTTAAGAGTTAAGAGAAAAAAGCAAGTA
>CAYJXL010000033.1:0-12979 GCA_964374125.1 Candidatus Woesearchaeota archaeon
CTTTCCCATGATCGAAGAGGTAGAAGATTACTTTAAGGATTTTTGGGATGAAGCCAAGGTCAAAGGAAGGTATTTAAAGAAGAGAAACTAATTAATACATTAACTACAGAGAATCCACGGTTAGTCGGATTACAAGAAAATGGAAGATACGCTGCATTTTTTCGAAGGAAACATGAATTCATCCGCGTTATCTTTACAGTGAAAGATAAGAAATGCTTAACTATAATAACCTTTGTAATCACAGACAATATACCAGTCATTAATAATGGAAAATAAACCAAAAACTTTGGATGCGCGAGGGAAGGGAGAATCCCGTTATAACTATAGATATGACATTTTATTCTTTAAAATTAAAGGAAGAGACTATCTAAAATCTCTCGACTTTGGTGATATCATCGTTGATATTGATACGGAGGGATTTATTACAGGAATACAAATATTTGATGCGTCAAATATGTTTAAGTTAGACAAGTTAACGCTTCGAGAGATCAAGAATTGGGAGTTTAAGACAAAAGCTCAAGACAGGGTTATTACTATTCAGTTAATGTTTGTGATGGTAAGAAGAAACAAACAAATTGTTCAGAGAGGTGAAAACTTAGTTCGAGAAACGGTCTCCCAGCTAGAAGATGCGGAAGTCTTATGTACGGTGCCCACGAGGTAATCTATTTTAGCAGTTTATACCATCTATTACGATTTAGTCTAGTATATATGGTACTTATTGAGACTCCTTAAACTTGCAAAGAACCTTATGGCAAAAGAAAAGTTTAAAGAATTCATTAGACGCGTCGTATCAATATCTGATGCGCAGTGAACTGTCCAGCAGTGTCGAACGCTTTCGCCCTCACAAGGTAGTACCCTGGCAATAATATCGATGGATCTAGACTGTAGGAATATGGTGATGTCCTGTCAGTGAGCCGCAGATTGTTGTCAACAGAGAACTCCACGCGATCGATCCCGAAATCATCGCTCGCGCTTGCGGTCACTGTCGTCACGCTGCTAAGACTCGCGCCATTTGCAGGGCTCGTAATCTGCACCTGCGGATGCTCGTCTGTGCCCCGTTGGTATGTAACATAAAATCCTCGCGGCGATGCAAGGCTGCAGATATTCGCTATCGTGCACGCTCCAACATTGTAATGCAAGGTGATAGTCTGTGGTGTCGCGGGCAGGGTAAATATGGCATTGTAAGGATTCGTCAGCCCTGTCGTAATCACATTCACCGCTTGCATCTCATTTGAAATATTATAAAACAAGGTAACGTTCTTCAACGTTCCAGACGTGCGTATGGCTGCAATAATGTGCGCTTGCGTCGATGGCTGCTTGTTGATCGTTAATGTATTGTACGGCCACACGACGCTGACGCCGGGCAAAGGATTGGTAACGACAGACGTGGAAGCTGTATGATTCTTTTCTGCAAATCCGCAAGCCACAGGCACCGCATTGTCGCAAACCAGGAAGTTCCACTTGAACGGCGTTAACAATGGCGCTGCCTGTCGGAACGAGAAATACGCCGCATTTCCAGAGAGGGGTATTGGAGATCCTAACGGCTGCCACTGCCCATTCACGCCCGTCGTGTACACTGTCGCTGATGCCAGCGGGCGCGGCGATATCGCAAATCCTGCGAACGTCAGCAGGTTGTAGTCTAAGAGCACCCACTGATCCGGTGGTCCAACAAGTGTCACCGTCGGCAGGATGAGGGGTGGCGGTGTTGCGATAATAGTCGCTGTTCTGTTTTCTGGCGCAAATGCGCAGTTCCCATTGGTGTCGCATGATTGAACAGACCACATGAATGATCGCTCAGGCAGGTTGTTCACGGTGAATGATGGCGACGCCGAATTTCCAGAGAGCGCAACTGTTTGTACCCTGGTCCATTGTCCGCTGTAGTCAGCATAGAGGCTGGCGTCCCGGAGCTGCCCATTGTCTGTTACTGAGGTGGTAAATATAATGGTGTTCGATGTTGTTTGATAGTTTGGCGGCGGGTTTACGAGCGTAACAACTGGCGGTAGATCGCGTAGCACCTGGAAGAAATACCCTCGCTCGGCTCGTTCGCATTCTCCTATCACATTGCACGCGCGCACATTCCAGATATAGACACCATCGGGAACTCCAGGCAAGGTAAAGAACACCGTTTCCTCTTTCTGAGTAAGCGTGCTGTTGAGCGCAAGCACAATCCATTGATTGTTGATGAAGGTTTCAAGCGCTGCGCCAATCAAAGGAGCGCCGCTGCTGATAAATGCAGTGAACGTAACAGGTTGGTTTGTCACGACTTCCGAGTTGACGGGGCGGTATAGCCCAATGGACGGCTTGGTCATATATCTCAGGTGGACAAAGTTATTATCCCTAGCAAAGGCGCAGTTATTTGCAAAGTCACACACTTTGATGTTCCAGTCAAATTTAGCTTCATTCGGCAGGTCTGGTTGCTTGATAAGCACGGAAGCTTCTCGGTGCGGTGTCAGCTCAACCGTCTGCACAGGTGTCCACCGCGAATCTCGCTCTTGAGAGGTGAGTGAATGGTAGGACGATAAGCTGATGTACAAGGTCGCATTTTTCAGGGCAACATTATCACGAGCGTGCGCAGTAAAATACACTGTCTTCGCTGGTTCTTCAGTATCATTCGCAGGAGAAAGGAGGTACACATCAGGCGGTGTGCTGTCCGGCGTCGTTGGAATATTGATGAAACGAACGTGAAAAGGCATGTCAATACCTTCATCAATGTCAGTGGTATATCCATAGATCGCATGTGGTCGTCCATCGTAAATATCGCTTCGAGTCGTGGGAATCACAAGGTCAAAGCCATGTCCTACGCCTGGAAATTCTGGAATAGTCCACCGCGGATCATTGGCAACGCCTCCAATGATGAATCTCCCAAATCCTTGCGGCCCGTCCGCATAAAATTTAACGTTGGTAAACTGCGTCGGAAAACTGGGATCAATCGCTAAGCCCTGCAGTCGCCAGACCGGCGTCGTAAACGCTGGGTCTGTTCCTCCAAAAGCGGTGATAGGCCACTGGAAGTTATTGAAATTAAGCTGAGGATTTTCGGTAACAGTGAACAGAGGATTGACTTCACTCGTGATTACCTTGAAATATGTCGTCTGGATATTGCCAAAGTCAGTAAGCACTCCTCGCCCGTCAGCCATGACATACAGGGGCGAGTTAATATAATCCACTCTTCGGCCATTGAACAATGCAGAAAACGTAAGGAAGGTTCCATAGTTGTTGTATCCAGGGATATTAGCATTCCACGCAATATAACTATTCGGCGGCAGCGTATAAGTGATGCTATTGGGGGCGGTAACACTAAAACTGTTTGTTGGATGCCGATTCACATGCACCACAAGACCATTGTCATATTCTTCTCGAAGCTGCGTCTTGTTCAGTTCAATATTTTCAATGATCATCTGCTTCAAGTCAACCCAATTGCCGGCAGTATTGCGGTAGTAAATGTTCACGTCGTTCGCCGACAGATATTGCTTCTGCAGTTCCTTCATCATGAAATACTCTTTGAAAAGAACTTTGAGCATTTTGTAGAGAAACGGGCATCCTGTTTGAGTGCAGGGAATTGGTTGCTCGTAGAAAAATCGCTCAGAAACAAGCCCAGCACGCCCATAGGCAACCGCCGTCGCTCGGTACTTGTCGCCGATGCTTCCAAGCCATGAATCTGGATCAGTGTACGCATCCCGAAGAAATGGGCAACCAATCCAGCGATGCGGCGGTCCCATGCCTTTTCCAACAAGTTTCGGCCGCACAATCTTGAGTTCAAAGTCAGGAACAACATCGCCGCACTCTCCCCGGTACTGCTCTCGCTCCTGGGTCTCAATCGTGCCCGCATAGTGGCTGATAGGCAACAGCGGATGTACGGTTGCCTCGCCGCCAAGGGGGTTCTGGTAGACGCTCCGAATGTACTCGATAACCTCGCGATTCAGCTGGAAAACTCCTTTCGTTGTTTTTGCATCACGGTGCGCCGAAGCAGAGTAATCGATAAAGCCATAGAATGGCCCAGTGACAAGAACATCAATGTACATTGTGCTCAGCCCAGTATCATCATAAAAGTACGGGCTATTGAGCGAGGCGTAGTATCTTGCGAGTTCCGGCCTGATGCGATAGTTGACAAATCCTGCAGGTGATGTCCAGGAAACTCGGGGGGTCTCATCTGGATTTCGCGTAAGGGCCGATAAATTCCAGTAGGTGCTCGCATTCTGCATGTCCGTATAGTCCTCGTAAAGCCCAAGAAGGTAGTTGTATCGCTGTGCATTCTGCGCAGTAATTTTGAGATCCTTGCTGCCGCCCAACTGAATGCGTGGTGGATACTCGGTCGGGCCAGCATTGTCGATGCTTCCATAGTCATCAAAATATGTAATCCAGAGATCGCGCAATCCAAAAGAATAAAGTATGTCGAGGATTTTGCCAAGGTTAGCGAATGTGCTCACGCTTCTGGTAGATCCCATGACTGAAGGAAATGTTTCAAAATCAAATGAGACCATGGGGTTGACATTGTCACGGTATGGTGGCTTTGATTTGTGAATATTCATCATCACGTCATAAGGATCAGTGCTTAAGGTGATGTACACCGTGTCATCAAACGGGGGGACGTTGCCAGCAGCATCGGGAACGTAGTCAGCAATAAAGAAGTTCAAGATCGACGTCGGTGATGAAGGTGTGCCCCCCCAATTGGGATTCAGCGGCACGCTGTTCGAGTTGCTCTTGCTCCAGTCAATGTAATCAGTCATGAAATAATAATTGTTGTTATTGTTGAAGACAACCATGTTGACAAGGTCCATGTAAGGAATAACCACTCGTCGGGGATTCCCCGTGTTCTCAGTCGGCGCAAGGAAGAGGTACTTGTAGTTTCCATTCGCCGGTGACCGTGAATTATATGCATACGCATGGAGCCCCAGGGTCTTCCCCATGATCCAGTAGTCATAGACTTTTTCCGTAGTCACGCCCTGCAAGGTATCGCGATACCACAGTCGCACCGCGCCATTGGGCATCAGTTGATGGGAAAACTGGATGGTTGCTCCGCTCGAATATGCAAAATAGTAAGGGCCCATCTCTTGGCCATTAATGTCGCGATACGAAATGCCGCCCGCATAGACAAGATATGCATTTGAAAGCGCTTCTTTGATGGTGATCAGGCCTTTTTGTGTCCAGTCATGTCCAACATCAATCTCGTAACGTGCAACAGGGTTGTTGTTGACAAGGCAGGAAAATTGGTAAACGTTTCTTGCCGGATCGAAGGTAACTGTATTTTGACAAGGAAATGTTGCACCGACAGGCGCGAACGAATCAGTGATGTTGAACAGTGGCGGCTGAAGAATCAAAGATGCAGGAAGTTCTTGTTTATTGATAATCTCTTCGACAGACTCATGGATCTTGCTTTCCTCAGGTTTTTCCTGCAAGATTTCCAATGGCAGTTTTGAAGGTGCAGCAACATCTTCAACCTGTGAGATTGCCATTCCAGTGAACGTCTTTCCCTGGAAGTAGCTCGCAAGAGACGCAAGAATAAGAAGAATAGCTGCTAAAATCACCACCTTTGTCTCGGTCGATGCCACCATATCTCTCTGAGAAAACACCTTAATAAACTTACCTTCTCGTCCCTAAAGAGAATGTTTATAACAAGTGCCATAGTAGCAGTTCGATGAAACTTGGGAAGCGGGAAAAGAAAGCTTCATTGATTATTGCCACAGCCGCAGCTGTTTTTGCATCGCTCTGCTGCCTGACGCCAATCATTCTTGTCTTGTTCGGTCTGAGCAGCGTCGCCTTTGCAGCATCGCTCGGAAATCTTTTCTATGGAACATACAAGTGGGCCTTCCGTGGCGCTGGACTCGTGTTTGCGCTGATTGCCCTCGTGGTCTATTTCCGAAGGCAAAAAATCTGCACACTTGATGATTGCAGGCAACACAAAAACATGATCATCAGCATGATTGCGCTCACTATCGTCCTCTTCGTGCTGGTCTACATTGTTTTCAACTATGTGATCTTAGAGGTCATTGGCATCAAGCTCAAGCTATGGACATTGCCGTTTGAAAGGCTGCTGGAATACTTCTGAATGACTATGCATCAAATAAACCTAAAGACAATCTATCGGGTGTTATACCAAGCATTCGGTCCGCAAGGCTGGTGGCCGCTGTACAATGACAAGACAGGACGAATCGAATACCATCTCAATGACTACTCGTTCCCCAAGAATGAGCAACAGTCATTTGAAATAATTCTCGGTGCAATTCTAACACAAAACACATCCTGGAAAAATGTCGAAAAAGCTCTTGAGCATTTGAAGGAATGCAACCTTCTAAAAAAAGAAAGGATCACAAGTCTCTCAACGCAAGAGCTTGCAGTGCACATCAGAAGCTCCGGATATCACAACCAGAAAGCCAGGAAGATCAAGGAGTTTCTGGAATTCAGTGGCGAAATCACACGCAATTCCTTGCTTTCGATCTGGGGTATCGGCCCTGAAACAGCTGATTCAATCCTGCTGTATGCCTGCAAGCAGCCAATCTTCGTCGTTGATGCATACACGAAAAGAATCATGGAGCGTATTGGACTAAAGTTCAAGAGCTATGACGACCTGCAGAGAATCTTTATGGACAGCATCAAACCAGACTACAAGGTCTATAACGAGTTCCATGCACTGCTCGTAGAATTAGGAAAAAAAATCTGCAAAAAGCAACCGCTTTGCCAACAATGCCCAATCAATAAGCATTGCGACTACGCCAAGAAAAATTGAGTTGCTTCTTAGGTAAGCTCAAATGTACTATTTTTCCATCGTGCAAACAAGCGTCCAGCATAGAGAGATCTGAGAACTCCCTTACGGTTGTTAGCATATAACATTCATGGGTCAACTGTCATAAAGAGGATTTCTCGTGCGCTTTTTAAAAACATTTATAAACTCTGGGAAAGCATATAACAATGGAATGAGGTGGAAGGATGGGTTGCATCTGCTAGTATTTATCCTACTATTCTTATTTGCCTTAGCCTATTCTGCATTCGCAGAGACCGTCTCTTGGTCAGCACCAAAAAAAATTGGACTCAACAAGGTGACGCCGCTCATCGGCGCCCTGCCCGATGGAAAGCTTGCTATCGTCTCGATTGATAACGGCGCATTGTTGCTGGGCATCTACAGTACAAATGGCGATCTCATTCGAGAAATTGAAGTAGAGAATCCTGTAGAGGCGATTCAGTATCCAGCCTTGAGCGCATACGAAGTAACATCTTGGGAGTTTGTCCCCACAATATCTATCGATACAAACACGGGCAAAATAACAATCGCGTATATAACCTACGAAGGTCAGTTTTTTAAGCAGTATGCAGGCGACGGTCAGCTGCTGATTGACAAGACGAGAATCTCTTACTATCATGGCGTTGGGGTGTTCGTGAAAATCGCAGTGACGTCAAATGGCGAGATTCATACGCTGCGTAAATTTGGTATTAATTCAGTAGGCTACCAAAGATTTAGTTCCGCAGGTCAACCCATTGGCGCAGACATATCAATTCCTTACCGCGACGGTGATTATCTGAAAGAAATTGATATGACACCCTCATCCGATAACGCAGTTGCCATTGGCCTCCTTGTTCATAGCACTGCGTTAGGAACGTTGATATTCGTTCGCACAATCACTGGCGACGTGCTTGGGCCCGAACAGCGTGTCCAAACCTCACTCTTTTGGTGCCCAGGCTACTTGCCAAGATATGCCCAGTGCCGAATTGATGGACTCAATATGGCTGTCGACCGAGGAGAAATATTTATTACGGCGTTTCTAGCGGGATGGCAGGGCCCCCCCTATGGATCCATTGCATGGGGTTGGCGCCCGATTTTAATAAGGGTCGATGCGCAGCAGGGACCAGTGTATCATGGCTTCCTTTCAGAAAGTGGCTCAAGCTCAAGGCCAACCTCAGAAGGGATATGGAATCCAGACATTATCCCAAGGACACAAATCGTCATCTTCAATGGGGAGAAATGGATTTTCTGGGCTGATCGGCGAAATGTAAATATGGGCAACATCTTCCTTGAAAAACTTGGACGAAATAATGAAGTTCTCATTGATGACCAGTTAGTCCAGTTTACTGATAATGAAGATTACGTGGCTGCAGCAGTCGATGCAGCAGGACCCTACGTCGTTTACATGAACGGCTTTCTGCGGAAGACGCACGCAGATTCTACAGGTGTTGTGAGCTTCTTCACCAAAGCCTCCACATCTTCCATAAGTGTTGCTGGAAGCCCGGCACCGGGAAGCACAGTGAATATAGATTTTTCCAACCTGCCGAACGCCGGTAAATCGTACCTTGCCTTTGCCTCATTAACTCCAGGTCATACTTTTATAGGAAATGGCATTGCATTGCCGGTGAGACTTGATCCTCTATTTTTTCTGAGCATCATAAATCCATCGTTACTTTTTTCTAATTCCCAGGGGACGCTCGACAGCGCAGGCAACGCAAGAATCAACCTGAGAATCCACCCAGAATTGCCCCCAGGCGCAACGCTTTACGCCGTGGTTGTGGTGTACGACACCACCGGGATCAAGCACGTCTCTTTACCAGCACGGATTGTCGTCGAGGAGGAAATCCCATGAGGAACAAAGAAATATCTCGCTCAACATGCGGGGGATACATGCTTGTGCAGGTTGCACTGCTCTTGTTTGTTGCTTTCGCTGCAGGTCCCTTCTTCGTCTCGGCGCAAGGTCCACCACCTGGATGGAGCAGCGTTATTCGTATTACCAACACACCAGGCGATTCGCACTACGCAGATGTCGCTATTGGCCCGACAGGGAATCTGCACTTCACATTTGAAGATACTTCAAGCAGTCATCCGCAGGCATGGTATGCGCAGCTTGATCCGAACGGCAACAGCATCGTGCCTGTTCGGAGAGTATCATTCACAGGAGCTAACGCGATTAGACCAGACATTGCTGTTGATGGAGCGAACAATGCATTTTTTGCCTGGACTGCAGTCAGAGACACAAATGCACAGCATCGAAATATCTATGCGCGGAAAATCAGTACTACTGGTGCTTCGTTCACGCGCCAGATTACCCAAGACGGAAAATCACAGTCCCCCGCTATTGTGGTCGATAGGCAGACCGGTAGTATGTATGTTGTGTTCCAGAAAGCAACGGAGTACACTAATCTTCTGGTGTGGTATGTGTATTTCGCCAAGTTGGACAATAACCTTAATATCATTATTCCACCGACGGTTTTAGATGCTTACCTGCCACGAGGTGAATACGTAGACATTGCCATTGGTCCTGACAGTACTCTTCACGTGGTACGGGAAATCGGCTACTATCTTCGACTAAATTCAAATGGACAACGCATCGGCAACGAGGTCATCTTTGCAGGTCCGGGAGCAACACTCCAGGAATATAGAGTCATCAGGCCGAAAATCGCAGTTGACCAGCAGAATAATGCACATATTGTCTTCACGACGCCATTGCAGTATCCAACGTATAGCGGGATTGGTAGCGTAAAAGGAGGGTATGCGGTTTATGTGAAGATGCGCAATGGGCAGATTGTTGCCGGCCCGGTACGGGTGCACAGTCCAAGCACCATGGCGAGTGATTATGGCGCAGAAGATGCTGATATTGCAGTTGATGAACAGGGTCGTGCCCACGTTGTTGTTCAGACATATGAGCGCTTTTTTTCAGGTTCATCCTCAAAATTGATGTACTATACGATCGATACGCAAGGCGTTGTTTCACCGCCCACAGATTTAGATCCAACAGGGTGGATGACAGAGAGACCAACTATCGCCGCTAGCGGTGGGAGGGTTTTTGTAGCATGGGATTACAGCTACGGGACGAACAACATGGAAGTGTCAATGAAGATCAAGTCCTAAGATTTTTGATGTTCCAAACAGGTTTGCATCGTAACAAATAGCCGCAGAACCACAATTTCTGGCGATGAGGAGATTTTCTGCAACAGAGCAACCTCAACAGGCTGCAGCAATGCAATCATTGCGTTCTCAAGAGGTACTGGAACTACTGTTGAAACAGGTGGGCTGCCTCTCGCGTGAGTTCAAATGCGTTGCTCTTTCGTCGCGCAAACAGAAGCCCAATGCGTTTCACATGCAAGTGCTCCAAGGGAACTCGGCGAACGCCATCACTCGCAACGAACATCCTGTCTTCGTTGAGCACAAAAATAAACTGCTCATGCAGGTCAGTTGATCTATTCTTTCCAAGTTCCTTAAGCAGCTTCTTTGCTTCTCTTTTGTTCAAGAATCTCATAGCTCGCCGATGTGACGCGAGAGCGCACTTCTTCATGCTTCAATAAGCTTTTGATGAATTCATGAATAGTCCGAAACTCGCGCCGAACATGCGCCGCCGCCCGTTGGCCCTCAATATCCGCCTGCGGATGCTTTTGCAAGAATGCCCTAAAATGTTCTTTGTAAGCAACAGGAGGTCCAACAACAGCAACATACTCGCTTAATGGCCGGGAATCAACAACAAAATAGAACGTTGTCAGATGTCCATGCGCGAAGAAGGAATCATGGAGTAAAAACTCGTGCAGGGTCATCTGCTTCCTGAGAAAGTGAAACGCCTTCAGAGCCTTTGCTCCCGCAACATCCTCTTTCCGCCGCAGTGGAACAGCCTTCACAATCACGACGATCCCGCGCTCCCGCAGCGCTTCAACATCAACAGGCTTTTGCACAAAAAACTCTGCTGACGGCTGCTGAAGAAAGCGCTTGCACGCCGTAACAAATGCCCAGAACTTCTCCTCAGAAAGTGCAGCTGCAGCATTTCGATCTGGTTGAACAGGATCAAGCAAAATCAAAGGAGAAACTTTCTTTGCCCAGCTGAGCTTTTCCGCCATCCGCTTATCGCCGATGATCACCTTTGGTTTCCACTGCGACGCTGCATTTACCAGCCTCAAGAATGAGCCATGCTTGATCACAAGCAGCTCCAAGGCATAACCAGAAAAACCCCTTATGTAGCTCTCTGCGCCATAGGCGTCATGCGCCTTCGCAAACGCTTTTGCTAATCGTATCTCATCCGCAAGTCTTCGGTGCTTCCTCACATGAGTCACATGGAATGAAGAAAAATCAGTGATGTTCAACGCCTCTTCAGGCTTCTTAATCGCAAGAATCGGCACGATCTCAAAAGTGTAAGCTTTGCGCTTGAGCTGGAAGTAATCACGGGAGCCATGAAGCCGTACAACACGAAAATGTTTCTTCAGTGCAGATTCAAGAATATCAGAAATTTGACCAGAGCGATCATTATATGTCTTGTAATCAAACCGCACATAAATATCAACATCGCGCGTGTTCTTCATCCAGGTGTCTTTCGCAAAAGAACCGCCAATGACAGCCTCAGCCTTTGGCAGTTTGATCTTGTTGAGAACAGCCCTCGCTAGCTTCTCAATGGTTTTTCGCTCCTTCTCGGAAGGCCTGATATCCGCCTTTATCTGGCGCAACAACGCGGTTGTGTTCATCAAAAAAAGCAAGCATGGCATGATATAAAGTTTTGGATTCGACTGAATCTTCTTCAAAAAATAAGGCAACAAGCGAAAAAGCTCTGTCACTGTACAAGTATCTTCCGATGTTGTCGAAGAAACTTCAATATTTCATCGGAAATCCTCTTTAAGAAGTGCGAACTCTGCATCCCTGCATGAAAATAAAAATGTACGCCTGCGCTTTTGCCGCCGTAAGCCTGTATGCCTGTTCCCCATCGGCGAGAGAAACGCCACAGCACACGAACACCGGCATTCGATCAAGGAACATCGCAGAACTAGAGTATGTCCTCAATCATCACGATGAATTCCCGCAAGTCAACGCTGAACATTACAAGCAACCGCCGCGCGACGTGAACGAAGAAGTCAAGCGCATGTATTGGAACCTGAAAGGCTGGTTGAAGCAGTCTCTGGATGACACAATCAAATTTGCTTTAGGTGAAGAAAGTGAGGAAAAATGGGAATAGGAAAAGCGTTTCTCAGACTGCACATCGGTGCGCTCCTCTTCGTCGCCGGTTATTCATTCTCGAACTATATCCATAATGACAAGAGGTATTCTGTCATTCGCAAGAACGATCTTCCATACCTTATAGATAAAGTGCGAAAAGAACAAGCGCCAATCAGCGAAGAAGCATTTCAGGTTGGAAGTCTTGAATATCGGTTGAATGGGCTCTTGAACGAGCCAAGTCTTTCCGAGGCGCTTCGCGCAATAAAACACCAGAGGTGAACAGACCATGCAAATGTCATTACAGCCATGTATCGCAACGCTTGACAATAACAAGCTGCAATTTCATAAGTACATGAAAGATGTCCAGGCAGAATTCTCGCTTCGTGGAAGAGTAACTGGCCTCATCACACAGCGCGAGAGCCGGCTTCCGCAGCTTATACGCGGGGCAACAGAAGTCTACAGCGCATGCAGCGGGATTGTCGCTGAACGAGCGCAAGAATTAGAGGCAAGGCGCCAGGAACTTGTCGCGTACGCAATGAAAAAGATCAATGACCTTGAGCGCTACGCAGCAGAGGCGCTTCCGGGTAATGAAAAAGTAAGCACAGAAAATGGAAGGTTTGAAGCATGTAACATAGCAATCACCACTAAGAAAAATGCGCTGGAAGCGAAACTCAGCCTTTTTGACGCCGCATACAACAGCGCCCTCCATAAGGACAGAGTTCACGACACTGAGTCGAAGCTCGCAGACACAGAATATCTTGTTGAGGTCGTGACGTCATTGGCGCATGTGTTCAAATACGTTGGCGACAGGATGAGCCGCGAGGAAGAGCATCTTCGCGCCATTGCAGAGAGCGTCTGCACCATGATCGAATTGAAGCCGTTTGGCAAGGCAGTCACAACACTCGGAGAGCGGGTAAAGCAAACAGTCAGGGCAGGATATGTAGCGCTTGATGACAGCATTCTCCAGATCAAGAGCGCAGTAAACGCCGTAGAAATGCCCCGTCTCCTTGCGAAAGGCAGGACATTCTAGGTTATCGATAGGCTTCATCCCAAAAATCCTTAAAGTAATCTTCTACCTCTTCGATCATGGGAAAG
>CAYJXL010000034.1:0-12675 GCA_964374125.1 Candidatus Woesearchaeota archaeon
AATAAGTCCTTCGTTCCTATTAGGCGTCATGGTTTGGCAAGTGAAACAAGTTGCAAAGGCCACCATTAAGGACCCTGTTCTCATTGAAGGCTTACCTGGGATGGGCAATGTCGGCAAGATTGCGGTAGACTTTGTTATTGACGCTTTGAAGGCAAAGAAGATCTACGAGCTGTTTTCCTATGACCTGCCGCATTGCGTTTTTATCAACAAGGAGAACATCATGGAGCTGCCGACGATCAATGTGTACCACAAGCAGTGCGGGAAGCGGTCATTGCTGTTCCTGGCAGGGGACATTCAACCTATTTCAGAGTCTTCATGCTATGAGTTCTGCAATACCATCCTTGACACGTTTCATCCCCACCACTTGGCGGAGATTATCACGCTCGGCGGCGTTGCGTTGCCGAAGGTTCCCAAGGATCCTAAAGTGTACTGCACTGGCAATTCGAAATCATATATTCGACGCTTTCCCCTAGAATTAGTGAATCGCAATATTTACGGAGTGGTTGGGCCGATCATCGGCGTTTCCGGGCTGCTGCCAGGGTTGGCGGGAAAACGGAATATTCCTGCGGCTGCGTTGCTGGCAGAGACGTATGGACATCCGAACTATCTGGGCGTGCGGGGAGCCAGAAGCCTCTTGCAGGTATTGAGCAAGCAGCTGAACCTGCGCATTGACCTGCGAGAATTAGATGCTGAAGTTGAGAACGTTGAGGAAGAACTGGTGACAAAATCGCAGCAATTGAATCAATTAACGAAGATGCTGAAGAAAAAGGCGAGCACTGCCTTGCCGAAGAAGACAGATTATATTGGATAGGGGCGGTCAATGTACAAAAGCGCGGTTACTGCCGTTGTTGCAGGGTTACGAGGATTGGAACCTTATCGAGAGAGGGCGAGCTATATCTCTGCAGGGCTAGGCGTTGCTGCACTCGCTGCCGGGTTTGTGCTTGAGCATGTTGATACGACTTACGTGCATGTTGCAGATGAACTGATTCAGCAGAGTCCGAGACTTCTTGCCGCGGGATTGTCCGGCTTGCTTGAAGGAATCTTGTTGCAAGGCATTGCTGCTAGAAAACCTTTAGAAAAAGCTGTTGAAGAATCTAGCTTAGAATAATCAGGTCGCCTTTTCCGATGTTTGCCTTGAGCGTCTTGAAGGTAGATGCTTGAGTGTTGAGCGCGCCTGTGATATCTACTGTGTTTTTGCTTGCGCTTCCTTCATTGAAGTTGTTGAGATTATATGCCTGCGCACCGAAGTTGTTCTGATTGAGCGCGATGTTGTTTTTTGCGAAGTCTGTGTACCTATTGTCCTTAAAGAAGTTTCCAGAGATGCCATCGTTGATGGTTTCTGTGATTGTGAAATCGTTTTTCTTGCCTGGATTGTTGACCTTGATCTTGCGCGTCATCTGCGGCTCCTTGTTGATATTGTAACCATCTGCCAAACTTATGCCCCTGTTCGATTCTGCACTGTTCATGAGGCTGTTGAAATAGCCCTGGGTCCCGAGCTGCTGGTTGAGATCGCGGAATGAACCTGCTTCGTTGGCGTTGTTTTGAAGGAATTTTACATTGATCGCGCTGGTGTCGGCTGTTTGCCTTGTGATGTCTGCGTTTGCGAAGAAATTGGTTTGTTCTCTATAAGGCAATCGAGCATAACTGTATGCTGGACTGTAGCTCATATGATATGCGCTGACGGTTCCTATGAGTGTTAGAAGGATTGCAATACAACCAATTATTCTTATTACTTTCATTTTCGTTACTACTTTACGATAATAACTACTATTTAAAGGTTTCTGTTGTCTGCCTCGTGACTATACACCTAGAACCTGATAAGTAATATCTTCATTTACCTCAATTATGGAAGTTTACTGTTAATCGATTAGAATTCTTTCTCTTCTAAGAAACAATTGCAGAAGTTAGAGATATAATCAAAGACAACACCTACAGGACATACTTGGGGAAGGGCGATCGGGCCATAATCACTCGGCACACCGCCTGGTGCAGTCCTCACATAACGGGCAATTTCTGTAGAACCGCAATTATCAACTTGCCATCCGTAGAAGTAATATCTACACCCACCAGCGGTGCATTGCTCCTGGCACCACGCTTCATTGCTTTGAATTTGCTGTTGGCATGCTTGGGTACACTCGCTCTGTTTCGACCATAAACAGGCGATACATTCTGGAGCGTGGCTTGGGCAAGGACCTTCTTGAGCGCTGCAACGGCTCATCCATATGCTAAATCCAGGACAGTTCGGTGGGATTCGTTCAAACCCTGAACCTTGGGCGGCTCCTCCCGGCTCTGGGCTACCGTATGGATTCGGTGAACTTATGATCTCACCTTGTGGCGGTTGTTTAGCATATGTAAACTCACTACCGTAAGGATTAGGTCCACTAACAATACGTTCTGGCGTGTCGTAAATTGAGCTTCCAGAGAGTGAGCCTTTGAATAAGAAGAGCGCTCCGACGACAATCACAACAATAAGGAGCGGGTTATAGTTCTTCGCTGCCTCTTTTCCCATGAGGTGATTGACCACGGACGATATGTATATACATTATTGTTCTAGAAGCTAGATATTACAGCGTTTATCTTATGCGCTCTCTATCTTATTTAGAATTCTGTCAAACTCTTCTGCATCTTTGCTTTTTCTTGGATCTTTTCTTCTTCATTCAAGAGCACTTGACCGTAGACGCCGTCGTAGCCTGGCTTGATTTGAAGCTTATCTTGGCGGCAGTTCAGAATGAGGCGCACAAGCTTTTCATCGACAACTTTCTTTAGCTCTTCTTCTGAAACATTGAGCATGATATTAAATTCGTTCTTGAAGTGCTTGATTAGTGTGTTGTAGACAGTCCAGACGCCTTTGGAGCTTACCTGACTGATGTTGTAGACTGCAGCGATTAATTCGGAAAGGGGAATGAGGCGGTGGAAGGGCTTTGCGTTTTTATGAATGTAGCCTTGTGGTCGGTCTGCGAGATCTTCAACGCGATGGAGGACACCGATGGTCAATTCTTTATGACACTTCGGACAGATGTTGTTGTGCTTGCGGCTTTCTTGCGGCTCGAAGACTATATTACACATTCTGTGGCCATCGACGTGGTACCTGCCATATTCTGGGTTTGTTTCGATTGTACTTGTTAGGCCGTCGCCTGTTCTGATTGCGTTGAGAATGTTTTTGTACGTGAGTTCCTTGACATCGAAGATGGTAGATTCACGTCCGATGCGCCAGGGCCAAAAACTGTGAAGATCAGAGAAGGAAACGAGGTTGTACTTGTCTAATGATGAGATGCGACGATTCATCGTAATATCTGATGACATGCCTGTTTCGATTGCGTGAATCAAATGACTTTTTTCTTTGAAGCATTCTTCCACAGAATCAAAGCCTGATTTGGACCCGAGGATGCCGAAAAAACTTGTCCATGCATGCGCGGGAACGAGTTCAATGTCTTTGCTGACTGACTGGAGCAGTTCGATGAACTCAATGCTGCTGATGCCGAAGATTGGTCTACCATCGTAATCAAGACGCCATCGCTTTGAGAACACATCGATTAATTGCTTGACGACTTCGCCGTTTGGTGCGAAAATCAAGTGATGGACACGACGACCTTTGCTGTCTTGTGTGTACATTAACGAGACTTCGGATTGCCAAAGAAATGGGAACTTGTTGGGCGACCAGAGAATGCCGTTTTCGTCTTCTTGCAGCGTTTCTTTGATCTCCCGATGCCAGATAGGATGCTGAAAATCAGCTGTACCGAGCAGATGCAGGCCTTTGATTTTTGCGTATTGCTCCAGCTTAGGCAACGTTATCTGCTTGCTGCAAGCTCTTGCAAATCGACTATGGACTTGGAGATCAGCGATTACTTGCATATTTTTAGCAATGCTTTCAGGTATAAAAAGAATTTGTTTAGCCTTCGCTGCTGATTCTTATTGGCGTCTGGACTGCCTGACGATACATGTAATCAAGCTGGACAATGATGAGGTCCTGAAACGTGACATCCTGCATGTTGGACGTGCTAATGGTGCACGTGACATCTTTTTCTTTGTTCACTAACTTTATTGTTCCTGCATTTGAGTTGCCGAGAAGTGGGCATTCGATATTGAAGCTGCGCTCAGGGTTTGTAACAGTGACGCGAAGCTTGTCCTTTTCGTCCTCGCGACCGACACATGTATCGGTGAAGGTATTCGGTTCGAAGACAGCGCCGAGACCCTTGTTCGCGACCTTGAATGTGATCTTGACTTTGTTGGAGCCCACTGTGGATTCGCGGACGTTTTCAACGTGGATTGGCGCGCCAGAATTTTCCGCAGCAAGCTGACCGGTGATCTGGCAGACAGCGCCGATCTTGTCTGGCTTGAGGACGTCTTTCTTTAGGCAGACTTTGGCGACTGCCTTGGTTTGGTAGTTGTAGCAGACATCAGCACGCAACGTGAATGTTGTGTCTCCCGGGAGATCTGTCTTGAATGCAGCTTCGCCAAACTCGAGGATTTCTTCAGCGCCTGGTATCGTGGACTCGCCTTCTTTGGAGATGCCATAATACGCGAGGTTATTCTTTGTGTTCAAGCTTTGGAGACTAAAGGTGGACTGGACGACGCCGCTCAAGGAAGCGACGAGGCCATTGAGGGGAATGTCATATTCACCCTTATTCCGAATGAGCAAGCTTATGAGGAATTTTTCCTGGCTGTTGTCAAGGACTGTTGCTGGCGGCTGGTTTTCTGCGAAGCCGATTTCAAGGCCCTGCGTGCCGCCGACGAAGGTTGTTTGCTTTGATTCTGGCTGTGTTTTTTTTCCAAGACCAAGCTGCTGACAACTTGTTATCATAAGGAGAACGATAAGACCGATCCACACCCTTTTCATAGGCACAACCTCATTTTTTATTCTATTTAAAGTTAACTTTTAATCATTTGCCTTCCATTGTTATTTCAAGCAGCCTTGTATTCTGCCAGCTGCCCTTTGTTCTGCTACGTTTATATAGTAGTAGAGACTATCTTTTTGTAGTCAAAAAGAAGTTGTTGGCATGCACTTTACAGCGATTAGGAAGAGCAAATATTATATTATCGAACATGAAAAGCACGTACCGTGAAGCGAGGTTGTGGCAGTCATCTTACGATCGGCAAAAACTATGCGCAGAAAAGGAAACAACATAGAAATCGAAACGGGGAGGCATTACATCCTCTGCACCCTCATCGATCATGAGCTTTATGTCATCAATGCGAAGCGGAAAAGGTGAACCCATGAAATGTCCATACTGTAAATCCTTGTTGAAAAAAGTTAAGGTAAGCATCGAAGGAACCTCACAAGACGTGATTAGCTTCCAATGCCAGAAATGCGACTTCGTTGAATTTGAACGGGAGACTGCTCATCGAGCCATATTGGACTTGAAAGTGCAAGAGATGCCACTTAAGATAAAACAAAGGATCATCAAACTCTCCAAAGACAGGTTAGGAACTTACTTCAATAGCAACATCATTCGAAGCCTTAATCTTAAGTCGGGGGAAGATATTTATGTATCTGTTCCTGACAAAAAACATATCATCATCTCACTTGAAGAACGTTAGTTAGGAATTAACTTTTCGGGTTTGCGGTGTACTTGATAGGATTGCTGACGATGAAGTATTCGTATGGATAACGAAGTTCTATTTTTAAGCTATAGCGCTCGGTTCGATCCAAGCTGAGCGTGCTCTCACAGCTGACGACTGCCTCGCTGTTTTCATCCAAAGGAACGTCGAGCGTTGCGCCTGTCTCTTCTGTATTCGCGACCCTGCACTGGAACGACACTTCGTCAGAGGTGATGCTGAACTTTACTTTCTCTCGTTCCTGCGTTGCGATGATGCTGTTCTTTACGAGATTTTTCATGTAAATATCAAGACTCATGACGACTTGGTTGCGATCGATGCCCACGAGATTCTTGTCAATTCTGGTAATGGCGACTGGGTCGTATTGGGTTCCTGGACCGAGGGCTTCCGGACCTTGGAGGGTTTCTTTTTTTGCGCAGGAGGCTGCGCTGCCAATGATCGGGTTGAAGGCACAGACGGAGGCGCTGATCGTTGACACATAATCAAATTTTGCCTTGGCAATGAAGCGGATTTCCTTGTTTGCGTCAAGGTTGTAGGAAAACATACCAAGATTCTTCTCTGGAAGATCTTCGCCGACGCTGCAGCCAGGCGAGACGAGACGGTTTCTTTCGTACGCGGCTGGTTCAACTGTCATTTGCAACTTTTGCGGCGGGAATGTTGCAGTTCCTGAATCATCTTGGACGAGAAGATCGATGAACAATGGATCTTTGTGATAATTTGCGAATTTTAAACTGATTGGAAAGCGCTTTCCCATTGTCAGCTCTTTTGGCGGAGCATCTTCGATGAAGTCGATGCCAAGACCGCGCCCCGGCTGCAAACCTGCGCATTGAAGGCCGCGAAATTCAATGGGCTGCGGTTTTGTATCCTTTCTGAAGTTCATGTTTTTGAATGTTGCGCAGGAGGTGAGGAACACGAGCGCTATTATCAAGACGATTATTTTTTTCATGGCGCCACTTCTGGGGGTTTTGGTTCTGCTGGCGGCGGCAAACTTTCCGGCCGTTTTTCGACGACGATAGGCACCTTGATCGTATCACCGTATTCGTAGACCGCGACTGCACGGATTTTCTTGACGGTTGGGAAATCTTCGGCGCTGGTGATGCGCATATTGCAGTAGTATCTTAGCATATTCTCCTTGACCTTGTCTTCGCTTAGCATCGCTGGGAACTCCTTGTCTGTCTTGTCGAGCGTGAGGTCATTGCCGAACTGCGGACAGCTGCCTTCAACACCCTGATCCTGCGGGAGCAAGAGCGTTAAAGAGGTAAGGTTTTTGACTTTCCCGCGGGTTCCGCGTTCGAAGAGGTTGACAAGCGCAAGCTCGACAAGATACTCAGTGTTCTCGACGAGCGGCATTTCTGTGTTGATGCTGATGCCAACTTCACTGAGATAGCAATTCTTAACGCAGACATCACGCGCATAACCATCCTTGTCTATGATGTTTGAGTTCCTGAACTCCATAATTGGATCTCGGCTTGCTGATTCCGCCTCTTCTTTTTTTTCGCGGTTGAGAGCGATGAAATCAAGGTCCGTGGCTGTCGTGAATTCTGCAAAAGTCCAGCTGACGTCTATGCTGTAGGTGTCAAATTCCTTGCCTTGCACTGCTTCGATTGCCGGAAGCTCACAGACGAAGCTGGTTTTTTTCTTCTGGTTTTTTTTCACTTCGATGACGTTTGCGTCTTCTGATCCTTTTGTTTTACCGACGATGTAGACTTCACGGTCTTGCTTGCTGCCGGGCCTTTCCATATTGCAGTCAAATCGTATTTTTGCGCTGTCGAGGTTGAGCGGGTCTATTTCTGCAGCGCCTATAAGGATTATCTTGTCTTTTTCGTAGATTGTTTTTGCGATTGAATGAACGTCCCTGAGATGAACAGTTGCGACGACGGTTTCTGGAGCCTTGTCCGGCGATTCGAAGGTTTGGATGCCGAGAACGTACTTGTTGAATGCTGTGACTGGATTATACCTTACTTTCAGCGCCCCGATGGCTGGTTCGAGCTTGTTGATGCCAGTTTGTGTCCGAACCCAGATTGCGCTTTGAGCGTCAGACGTGAAGGCCATGTAGATGAGAATGATTGCGGCGATGACGATGATTGTCTTGCTAGCATTGCTGAGGAACCTGCCGGTGAAGCGCTTGCCACGTCTTAGTCCGTAGGTCCATCTTCCTTCCTCTGCTCTTCGCTGCGCGTGGTATCCTGCTTCTCTTCTTGCTCCCTCAGCTGATACTTCTGCTTTCTGCTCACCGCGAGCTTTTCTATATCCGAGACTTTCTGCTCTGCTGAGTTCTCTTCGTTGCTCTCGCCAGTTTGCGAACCGTTCTCCTCCCCCCCTCAGCAATTTTCTGAACCATCTTTTTTTTGTAGGCTCTGGAGAAGGCGCTGTTGCATCAGGCATATCAAACCTCTTTTACCCCAGGACAACGTTCATGTTCACGACGTCGAAAGGAACGTTTGCCAGTATTCTGAGGACATTGCGACCATCGGTGACGAAGTCTGTAATGTCTGCGTCGAAGCGATTGTCGAACGTGTCAATGTAAATTGGTATACCATTGATGAAGATGGTACCAACTTTGCGGAGGCCGTCGTTCCTGAACTGCATCTCGAGGAAGACGTGGGCGCCAGCGTCGAGGATCTGGAGATCCTGAACTTGGAGGGTGAAGAAGTAATTCGGGACCTTGAACTGGCCGGTACGGCCTTCGACGAGGACGCGCTCGAGAACGTACTTGCCGCGGTCAATCTCGAACTCGAGGATGTTGCGGCCTTCAAGAATGTCCTGTGGCGCGAGATCGAGAGAGACTTCGCCAGCATCGCAGACGATGAGATTGTCGGAGATGACGCGACTGTTGAAGCGAACAAGGAGGCGGCCATTCTCTTTGACCGTGAAACAATTGACAACATAGGACAGCGTTATGCCTTGAAGGCTGCTGAGCTCCACCTTGTTTACTACGAAGGCGCGGGCCTCGCGATTGTTCTCGCGCTTGAGCTTGAGGCTGAGCTGAACATTGCGGATGACGTAGCGGTTGGAGCTGAGCAGTGATGGCTTCTCGCCGGAAAACTCAAGCTTGTTCAGCTGCTTCAGCTGATTTAGTGGAATCGGTATCGGGACGTTCGTCGTGCTTGGTATGTCGTTGAAAATCTCCATGCTGTTCAGCTTGATCATGAGCTTGCCTTCGCTTTCTGCTGCAAATAAAAGAAGGTTAGCGCTTGAGACACTCTTGAAGTCATCTATTCGGAATGTAACTTCCTTTGTTTCAGAACTTAAGAGGTTGCTGGAGACGGTAATGACGTTTGCGATGGTGTCCAGCTTGCTTTCGATTGTTGCGAAGAGGTTCACTGACGCTAACGGCTTGGTGAAGACCTGGTCGATTGGGGGATAGATAATGCCAGGGCTTTCACTGATCAGCATTTTGAATCCTGTTCTTGCTTGCGGTGGCTGGCCTTGCGGTAAGCCTGGTCCTCCTGGCGGCTGGCCAAATTTTTCCTTTTCGCTTTCCGGCAGCAAGAGAATGTATGCGAGAATGAGCAATGCTATAACAACTATGAGATATGTTGCATTAAGCGCGGTTTCCTGTCCTTTTTTCTTGAGCATCCTCTTTTCCTTCTCTTTGGGGTTTTGTTATTATATAAAGGTTACTGGGCGAGCGAGGAAAATATGCGAGGAGCAAACGAGAGGAAGCGAGGCTCGCGGATGAGCATCTTTGCGAGGATCTTGCATGGAAATTCGCGATCGTGCTCTGTCAGCACCTTGGTGATCTTTGCTTGGCTGGTGAGATTAATGAGCCTGTTGCAATCGCGGTCGGTGAACCGGTCGAGAAGCTTGCGCATCGCCAGATGGAGCCAGAGTTCGCGGCCGATGACTTGTTTCCATAATCTTTGGTAACTCTTCTGGTGTTTGATTGCGGTGACGAGCGAAGGCGCGGCCATCATAGCTGGAATAATGCCCCCATATGTTGTTGCTTTCACCTGCGTAGCAGCGTCGCCGATGAGGAAAACATTGCCTTGCTCTGTTGGCAGCCTTGGATTGTACACTGGGATTGGACCACTCTGCCACTCGAGGATTTCTCCAGGGCGCTTCTTCAGCAGTTCATCAAAATAATGCTTTGCTTTTTCGTTGGAGGCGATGCCAACACGGGCGATACGCTCGGTTTCTGGAACAAGCCATCCAAAGTAGCCCTTGCCGAGGAAGAATTCAACGACATTCGGATCGAACGTTTCATTCATCTGCATGCGCGCCTGCGCTCCGAGAGCGAAACGGCGATTGCCGTACATGTTGAACGCTTTTGCGACAGCGCTGAATGGGCCATCTGCACCAATGAGAGCGTCTGTTTCTTTGGTTTCATTATTAAACTTTAGCTTGATTTTCTTGCTGCTGCGACTGCCAGTTATGAACTTCTTGCCGCAGTGAATTTTTGCGCCTGCGCTCTGTGCGAGGTCTGCGAGATACTGGTCGAAGCGCGTACGGTCAACGATGTAATTCTTCTTGAGAGTTATGTCAACGGAGCTGTTGTCTGGTGCGAAGACGCGGGTTTTGCTGATGGTGTTGACAAGAAAGCCCTCACTTTCTATCTTTCTTTCGGTGAGAACGTTGTTGAGGTAGATTGTGGTAATGCCGGTGCATTGAATCGGCTTGCCGATTGTGTTGTGTTCTTCGTACACTTCTGTACTGAAGCCTTCTTTCGCTAACAGGCCTGCTGTGTATGTTCCTGCTGGTCCACTGCCGACAATGCTGATCATACCACTGTCGGGTTAAAAATCTTTATAAAGCTATTCTTGGTTGCTTGTGGATGATTGCTGATATTATCCTTGTTGTTCTTGGCCTTTTGGGGCTGCTTGTGGCAGTTGTTGTTGACGTGCGAAAACGCGAGATTCCTGACTGGGTGAGCTATGGAATGATTTTTGCAGGATTTGGGATACGATTGATTCACAGCATAGTGTTTGCTGAATGGGGCTACTTCCTATATGCGTGGATTGGGTTTGCTCTTGCCTCAGTGATTGGCGTTGGGTTCTACTATGCGAAGCAGTGGGGCGGCGGCGATGCGAAACTGCTCATGGCTTTAGGCGTCATTTTTGCGACGAAGCCGTTCTTTGTTCCAGAAGGGGAATTCACTCTTGGCATTCTTGGACCGCTTCCTTTTGCATTCATTATTTTGTTTAATATTTTCATTTTCGGCGCGCTTTATGGCGTTGTTTATGGAGCGGTGCTGGCTCTTCGCCATCGAAAGAAGTTTTTGAAGGAATTGAAATTTTTGAATCAGAAAAAGAAGACGCGACAGATGAAAGTGACGATGCTCTTGTTAGCTTTAGCGCTCTTTGGCGTTGTTCTCTTTTTCATTGACGATCTCTGGACGCGCTTGATTGCGAATACGCTTATTGTGTTCATCCTTGTATTTCCATACGTGAAGATATTTGTGAAGGCTGTGGAGAATGGCTGCTTGTATCACATGAAGCCTGTGAAAGAGGTTACTGAAGGCGACTGGGTGGAACAGGACGTTGTGATCAAAGGCAAGGTCATTTACAAGAAGAAGCCCTTGGGGATTGAGAAAGAAGATATTGAGAAGCTGAAGCATGCTGGTGTTCAACAGGTTCTTGTCAAGGAAGGGATACCGTTTGCGCCGCCTTTCTTGGTTGGAGTGGTGGTGACACTGTTAATCGGTAGAATCTTGCTTGCGTTTTAGCTACGGAAGGCGATACTCTTCTTCCGCATCGACGTCAAATTCACTTACCTCTTGCTTGAGAACCTTTTCTTCAAACTTGATCTTGCCTTCAAGCTTGAGCTTGATATTTTCGAGATCTTTTTCTGATGCTTTCTTGCCTGCCCATGTCAACTGGAGCTTGTCATCCTTGAATCGCGGGATGACGTGGACAAGCGCATGAGGAGTATTTTGGCCTGCTGCTGGACCGTTCGCGACGAAGATATTGGTGCCCTCGGCTTTTAGCGTGTCAAATAGCACTGCGGCGATCTTGTTGGCGACCTTGAAGATATGCGCTTGTTCGTCTTCATTTAGCTGCGCGATGATTTCGACATGTTTCCTTGGAAAGACAAGCGTGTGACCGAGATTTGCAGGGTTGATGTCGAGGACTGCCAGGACGTTGTCGTCTTGGTAGACTCTCTTGCTGTCTACCTTGCCTTCGGCGATGGAACAGAAGACGCATGAGGGACCTTGCTGCTGCGCCTGGAGAAATGCGATCTGCTCCTTGCTTAAGGTCTTGAGAAACTTCTGCAGCTCTGGCTGTTGCTTTTCTGGAAGTAACTTTGCGATTTCGTTTATTCTCTTGATTTGTTCCTCTGATAAGGGATTGTCCATGTCAACCTACTGCTCTTCTGACGTCGGTGACTTCGACGTTCACGACGCCATGCACTTCTTTAATTTTGTTTTCTAACGGTTCGGTGTCACCTTTGCTCTCGTCCATCATGATGATGATCTTAATGGCATTGAGCCCGAATGCGATTGGTTCACGTTCTGATTTGAGAACTTTTGCACCGTAGTCGGTGATTCTCTTTACAGCTTGCTGTTCTATCTGCTGCAAGTCAACATTGAGGCTTTCTGGCATAATCTTGAGAGTGATGAGAACTTTTGCCATACACCAACAATCTGGAAACAGTTTTTAAGCCTATCTGCAGCGCAGAACTCTTAGCGGCTTTAGCTTGGAGTAGTTTGCGCATATCTTTTTAGTTTGGACCTGAGAAACTGCAGGCTGGACACGTGTATTTTGCGGCGATTTGACGACAGTGGAAACACCTGACGATCTGCTGTTTTTCGCAATTCGGGCAGCCCATGATCACGCTGCCTTTTTCATTTGTTACTTCCTTTCCACAGGTAATGCATTTGAGTCTCTTTTCGAGCATTGTTGTTGTCATACGAAGGGCGTTCCGATAGGTATTTATAAGCATTTCTTAACATTGCGATGTGCTCCCGTAGTATAGCCTGGATAGTACGCAACCCTGCGGAGGTTGAGAGCCGGGTTCAAATCCTGGCGGGGGCGCTTTCGATAAGTTTATATATTTTTTAGGTTGAATGATAAATATGGCAGGCAAGATTGTTGTTGACCCAAAAATACTGGCTGGAAAACCGATTATTCCTTCTTGGGTTTAATACCCCGCAAGCTCTGCTGCGGTAGTATTAATAAT
>CAYJXL010000035.1:0-12419 GCA_964374125.1 Candidatus Woesearchaeota archaeon
CAGTCCTCAACCAGAGACTGCACGCATTGCCGCCGTACTTTCGGAGATACTGGTTCTACCGCCATCTTTATATAGCTGTTCCTCGTCTTATTTTTATGCAACAAAAAGAGGTCATCATCGTTGCGGTAATTCTTGGAGTGGCATTTCTCTTCCTTCGCGGCTCATTAACCGGGTTCCAGACCGCTGAGACGTACTCGCTCTACACCGGCCGGCCTGAAGAAGTTCGTTTTGATTATCTGACAGGGAGAGAATACATCGAGCGTAGCTTCGCGACGTACAGCTCACGTTATGATGGGGCAATTATTGCCTGCCAGCGAGATATGCTTAATTGGCTTGTAGAAGACTCGACCTATCAACGGTCTTTTAAGCTTGAAGTAATGCAGTCGTGCGGCGGCGTATGCGAGACCAATAACCTGTGCATTGTCGATGGCACTGCGCGAAAATATCTTGCGTAACTATTTCTTTTTTTTGTCCTTGACTTCATAATCCGCATCAACGACGTCATCGCCTTTCTTTTCTTTTGATTCTGGCTGCTTTTTCGCCTGCTCCTCGCGGACTTTCTCGTACATCTTAGAACCGACCTCTTGCGCGGCTCTCTGGATTTCTTCGAGCTTTGATTTTATTGCTGAAATGTCTTCGTTCTTGACTAATTCTTTCAAGGAAGCTATTTCTTTTTCGATCTTTTCTTTTGTTTCTTTGTCGATCTTGTCGCTATGATCGTGAAGAAGCTTTTCCGTGGTGTAAATCAATGAGTCTGCTTCGTTCTTCACTTCAATGGATTCCTTGCGCTTCAGATCTGCTTCAGCATACTTTTCAGCTTCCTTGCGCATTTTTTCTATTTCTTCATCCTTCAAGTTCGTTGAACCCTTGATCGTAATGCTCTGCTGCTTGTTTGTCGCAAGATCTTTTGCTGCGACATTTAATATTCCATTCGCGTCGATGTCGAATGTGACTTCTACCTGGGGTATTCCACGAGGTGCTGGCGGGATTCCATCCAGGATGAATCGGCCCAAGCTTTTGTTATCGTTGGCCATTGGACGCTCGCCTTGCAGGACGTTTATTTCAACAGAAGGCTGGTTGTCTGCGGCTGTGCTAAATATCTGGCTTTTCTTTGTTGGTATTGTCGTGTTTCTTTGGATCAATGGGGTCGCTATTCGACCAAGCGTTTCGATGCCTAAAGTCAATGGAGTCACATCCAAGAGAAGAACGTCTTTTACTTCGCCAGCGAGAACGCCTGCCTGGATTGCCGCGCCCATCGCGACGCACTCCATTGGATCGACGCCGCGCTCTGCAGGCCTTCCAAAGTAATCTTCAACGAACTTCTTTAGTATAGGCATTCTTGTCGGACCGCCAACAAGGATTATTTTGTGAATGTCAGATTTCTTTGATTTGGCATCTTTCAGAGACTGTTCAAGCGGCTGTTTGCAGCGCTGAATGATTGGGTCAATCAATTTTTCAAGCTGAGCGCGTGTTAACTTGAGATGCAGATTCTTCGGGCCTTTTTGGGTCGAGGTAACATATGGAAGGTTGATTTCTGGTTCGATAACATTGCTCAATTCTATCTTGGCTTTTTCTGCAGCTTCCCTGACGCGCTGCATTGCAACGTCGTCTTCATCAAGATCAATGCCTGTCTCTGCTTCGAACTCTTTTGTAATGTATTTGACTATGGAATTGTCCATATCTGTGCCGCCAAGCTGAGTGTCGCCTGATGTTGACTTGACTTCGAAGACTCCCTGGCCGAACTCCATTATTGTAACGTCAAGGGTTCCACCGCCAAAGTCGAAAACAAGGATCTTCATCTCTTTTTCCTGCCTGTCGAGACCATAAGCCAATGATGCGGCAGTTGGCTCGTTTACAAGGCGGATTACTTCTAAACCTGCAATAGCGCCTGCGTCCTTTGTGGCCTGGCGCTGAGCATCATCGAAGTAAGCGGGAACGGTTATGACTGCTTTCTCGACCTTATCGCCCAAGAACTCTTCTGCGTCTTTCTTTATCTTTTGGAGAATGAATGCTGATATCTGCTGGGGGGTGAATTCCTTTCCTGCAACGTGGTACTTGAAGCTGGAACCCATCTTTCGCTTTGCCGCTGTTATTGTGTTTTCCGGGTTTGATACTGCCTGACGACGCGCTGGCTCGCCGACAAGAACTTGGCCATCTTTTGTGAACGCGACGACGCTCGGAAATGCCTTGCCGTAGAGCGATGTGCCTTCTGCTGAGGGAATGATTTTTGGCTTTCCACCTTCCAAGACTGCGGCTGCACTGTTCGATGTACCGAGGTCAACGCCTAGCACTTTAGCCATTATTGACCACCTGCGCTGATGATGACTTTTGCGTGCCGCAAGACCTTGTCCTTGAACATGTATCCTCGCTGGACTTCTTCTATGATTGCCCCTTCAGGTTTGTCGCTTTTCATTTTGTTGATGATCTCATGCTTGCAAGGGTCGAATTGCTCATTTATAACGTTAATGGATCTCAGTCCTTCCCCCTCTAGGGTCTTATAAAAGTTTTTGTAGATCATCTCCAACCCACGGACATGCTCATCCTTCAAGTTATCAGACTTCCAGGAGGCGATCGCGCGTTCGATATTGTCGACGACATCTATGATCTTTCTGATGAGCGCGCCGGCGCTGTATTCATGGAACTCTGCTCTTTCCTTTTCCACGCGCTTTTGAAAGTTTTCGAACTCTGCCTGCAGGCGCTTGAGACGATCGAGGTACTCCTCGTTCTGCTTCTTGAGCTCTGCGATCTTCTTGGATTCATCCTGCTTCCTGTCCGGCGCTTTTTTCATTATTTCAAGAGTATTCTCTTTGCCTTTTCCTTCAGCTTCTTTTTCCTTGCGGTTATGGTCAGGATGCCGTTGCTGAGTTCGGTCTGCACATCGCCAATGTCTATACTCGCGGGCATGGGCAGGACGCGATAGAAACTACGATAACCGCGTTCATGCTTGATGTACCCTTTCTTCACGATCTTTGTTTCCTCTTTCCTTTCAGCCTTTACTTCGATGGCGCGCTCGCGGACGAAGATTTGCAGGTCTTTCTTCTCGACGCCAGGCATCTCGATTTTTGCAATGAGCTTATCGCCGCGATCTTGGACGTCTGCCAGCGGTTCTCGGATTGCGAGATTTGAGGAGGCTTTTCCTGTCAAGAACTTGCGCTCGTCAGTCCAGAAGCTTTCGAATGCGCGGTTCATCTCTTCCTGAAGCTTTCTCAGTTCACGAACAAATTCTTTCATTGTTATTGTCTCTTGATTGGAGAATCGAGAAGCCCCTATTTAAAATTTACGTTCTTGAGGCGCATACTGCTATTGCAGTGGCTTTGCGCAATCAACGCAGAGGCCCTGCGCGGCATTGTAATCTTTTTCACAGACAAGTGAACCGCATTTTCGGCATTGGCATCTTGCAAGCGCGCCGGAACAGATCATGCATGGCGTTTCTTGTTTCATTTTGTTCGCCCGACGATGGTGTCCACGAGGTCAGCGAATGCAGCTACTTTTTTGTAATACTCCTTGAGCACTTCGATGTTGACCTCCACCCGTTCTGAGTCAAACATCGCGATCAGGACAACGTTCTTGCGGTATTCTTCTCTTTTGTCATACCTTGCCTTGTCAATATCTTTCATCAGGAAATAGAACTTGACGTACTCCTTTGTTTCGGGGAACGCCTTTGCAGCAAGGTCTGCGCGAAGCTTTGTTGCCGGGGGTATGGCCTTGATCTTTTTCTTGTTTTTCAGATGCTCGCAGATTTCGAGAATCGCAAGGTCGCAGGCGCTGATGAGGCGCTTGATCGTGTTCTTGATGATGTCAACGGTTCGCGCGTACTTGAGGCTGACGAATATACTATGGTCAGCACGCTTGAGCTCGTCGCGGGCTGTTTCAGCCAAGTCTTCTATCATAGAGCGCTTTTACCTCATTTACCTTCTCCAGTAGATGTTTTATATGTTGTATATAGCTTTTAACTTTTTCTATTGTGACGGTCTTGAGGCGGAAGTTCTCGGAGGCGATAATGAACTTGTCCTTGCGGACGAATTCAATCGGGCTTTTCTCCCGATGCTCGACGATCTCGTTGATTTCTGCTATTGTTGCGAGAATGTTCCTTGGTACCTTATAACGAGGAGCGGTTTCTCTGAACATGCTCAGCTGGCTGCCAAACTCGCGGGGAAGGTGATTGATGCGCTTGTACATGTACTCGTAGGTAAGGAATGCGTCCATGCTCTTTCGGAGCGCGAGGTGGAGGTTCTCGACGATGACCATGAGCAGCTTGCGGTCGGTCACTATGGGGTATGTGACATACGCGAGATGGTCTGCTGTCTTGAAAGCACGGTTTGCCTCGTCGACGAGCGCTGGAAATTCTCCCATATGGTTTCAAGGTGAGCGCTGCTTAATATGTGTATCGTTGGGCGAGAGGGGAAGGTTTATAACTCCCCGGTATTCTTGGTGCACTATGAAAGAAGAGGTTGGGCAAAAAAGGCTCGGGTACTTGCTTCTTGTTCTCTCTTTCGTTCCATTCTTGTACAGCTTGCGGTTTCTTCGCGAGAACCGCATGTTCCTCTTTTTGGGGATCGGCTTGCTGTTGTGGGCACTAGCGGTGCTTTGCATCATTCGAGAACATGAAAAGCGCAAACGATTCATGAGCATGGTTGTTGCGCTCGTGGTGGTTACCATCAGCCCGATGGGGTTCATCTATTTTGAAGCATACCGGGGAATTGCTGCTTACCAGAATGCGCCCTATCTTTTGTATGTCGTGTATGAGGTCATTTCTGCTTTTCTCTTCATTGGAGGCATTACCTTCCTTCTTCGGCAACTTGCAACGAAACATCGAGCTTCGAAGTGAGCATTGAAGAGCAAGAGATCACTGCAATTCAAGAATGCTTTTCGCGAGATCGCCGTTGTTCTTCTCGAGCGCTTGGCGGGCTTTTTCGAGGGAGACTTTTGCCTGCCCTGCTACTGTCTTGACGTCGTCTTCGGTGAACTTCTGCGCCTTAAGCTCTTCGATGTCACCGATGATTTGGATTGTCTCCTGGCCCATCGCATTTACCTTAGAGACCTGGGGGTTTCTGATGATTAGATCTTTGTCAGGGCACTTGATGATTACTTCTGTGGCATCGATTTCTTCCTGCTTGATGCCCAGCTTCTTCATAGCCTTCTGCAGGTCCTTCGGATTCATGCCGGGAAACATGGAAACAATAGCTATCACAATCTATAAAAGAGTTATGGTTTCACTTGAGGGTTTGGATTCTATACAATGTGACCTGCATCTGTTTGATCGCATTGTAGAGAAGGACAGCACACGGTCCGATAATCATCCCTGACAACAAGAAAAATATCGTTAAATATGCTCCAGAAATCGGAATCTGGCGAGCAAGCATGGCGATTGCTGCGCCTACGATATACGTAAAAGCAACAACTATGGATGTGGAGCAACTACTAAGTGTTTCTGGAAGTGGAGATCTAGAATATTTTTCTGAACAGAGTCTTTCATTTTAGTCACCCAATGCCCAAGCCATCAACAGGACGCCACCGAAAATGGCCGCGCCAGTAACCCATAAGCCATAGGTCGCCCTACCACCTTTGAGCGTAAATGCTATTGTGTATATTCCTCCAAATAGTACGAGGATTACCCCCAGTGTTCCCCAAAACGTTCTGTGTTTCTTTTCCATACTTCTCTGGGAATAAACTTCTTTATAAGTGTTTGCTGGAAATTCTTGAAAATTCTTCACTCCATCGAGCAATCTTTTCTAGTTCTCTAGAAATACAAAAAGTTCTTGTTATAAAACGATTGATGATTTACCTTGCTTTTCGGAGTGTACCTCATCTGCTCGGAGACCCTGTTCGTGTACGGCGCACTCCAAACAGGCGCGGTGAAATCGTGGTAACTGATCCTTCTCCAGTATTCGAACTCGCGCAAACCAAGGGCTCGCCCGTACCTGCTGTTTCCGTTCGGAGGTTCGTAGGAAACCTCTTTTATGTATTGGACCATTTATCAGACGTTATCTGCAAGAATTATAAACCCATCGCTCTCTTCTTTTTGATAAAGGGGCCGTATGATAACTTGGTCAGTCTACGAGCTTCGGGAGCTCGCGGTCCCGGTTCAAATCCGGGCGGCCTCATTGCAGCTATAGAAAGATATGGCGGCGTACACGAAATGCGAAAGCGTTTCAATATGTAATCTTCAGAACGACCAAAAGGAGCATAGACAAATGAAAAAAATATCCTTGCGGAATATCAGCGATTAGCAACTGAATTGGGTCATCCCCCTACATTTTTAGAGCTACACGAATTGCACACTACCTTATGAATACTTTATTTTCAAGAACGCTTCCATGTTGTTCCTGCCTTCACGATCATCATTCCACCCGGCAAATAATCTCCCTGATTGGCCAGCAGCGACTGCAAGTTTTTCAGGGGCTGTGTATAATGGAAATCCAAGATCAAGCGGACCTGTGATGCTGCCGTCTGTGTTCACCGTGTAATAGAGAAGTCGCGAGTTCCCACTGCCCCATCGGTTATGGACGATGACGTGCGCACGACCTTGATCATCAACCGCAAACGCAGCTTCTTCAGCACCGTAATCGTTGTCGTCGCTGGTGGGGCTGTAAACACGCACTGGTTGAACTATCCGTTGCCCGTCGCGAAGCTTTAGGTAGACAACGTAACCACCCTTGGGATCTGTTGGCGATGGATATGGAGGGACATACATGGGTGTTGTAAAGAGGATATGCGCATTATTCCCCTGGTCAACAGCAATTTTTGGTTTGAGGGCGCTATATTCCTGAACAGACACGCCAGGACCTACAAAACCAATTCTCAAACCAGTAGGTTGTCCGTTTGTGGTGAAGCGTTGGTAATACAGACCAGTGCTCCAATACAGCCCCTGCAAAATCCACACGACGTGCACAATGCCATCAGGCCCGACTGCTACATTTGGAGAGACTCCCGGCGTGTATGGAAATATTTCTTGCGGTTGGATCACTGGATTGAGATTATTGTCGTATTTCGCAAGGTAAGCATACCGTACGAATACCTCCGCGTATGGTTGCCGTTGTTCAAACACGACATACATATCGCCTGTCCGCTGATCTATATCGATGGCGGGAAACTGGGTGTTTCCGTCGGGTAAGATAGCGCGATAGGCAAGCCGCTGTCCATTACTACCGATCTTCGCTGCGTGGATTTCAGAATGATATGGTGCGGTACTTTTACGTTCATCCCAAACGATAAGTGCATTGCGGTTTGCGTCGACGGCGATGTCGCTTCGTTGCGCATCTCCAGCATCAAACGAGATGCGCGTCATTGGCACTACTACATTGCCATTTTGGTCGAGCCGTATATAGTATACCTGACGATAGCCAGCAATCACGTCGTCAAACGACACAGATGGATAGCCATCCGGGCCGACGGCGATGGCGACACGCCGGGAATCGCCTGGAACGTTTGTGAGACGAATGTCTGGTCCCCATGCCGGGGGATTTTGCGCGGCGACAAACATTGGTTTCATTATGACAAAGGTAACTGCGATAGAGCCAAGGAGCATGATGAACAGGATCACTCCTATGATGTAACCTTTACGCTTGTACACGTTAACCGGTCCCTCCCCGCATCCATATTCTTTTTGCGAGGGAAACATGCCTGATTGCGTTATCATACACGACAAATCCAATGTAAAGCGCCAAGCCGGGTAGCGTTGATGTCCATGATGGAACACTGAAGAGAACAGACGCATTACCACCAGCATCTAAAGTTCCTTGCGTCCTTGAGAGTCCGAAAGCTTGTGGATTCGTAATGCCCAGGAAAAACATTACATCCGGTTGGACGGGTAAAACTAGACCATTTCCTAACAGCGTTTCACCCTGATTAAGTGCAATGAACATGATGTACTGTTTGTTCGCATTTGCCGGGCTTGAGAAAGAGATAGTAACAGTGCTTCCGGGAGCTGCGTCGCCAATAACGTTCATGGTCGAGGTTGTCGCCTTTGTATGCAATGAGACTGGGAGCGTTGATTCTGCCGAAAATCGTCTTAAAACACCATCAGTAAACACAACGTGCGGGGTCCCCATGGAGTCTATCGCGACTGCTGATAGCTCTTCATTCTCTGTCCCTGTTGCTATTTTGTTGTCGATGAGCATTTCGTCGTTCGGGCCAAGCAGCTCAAAGAATATATTGCTGCCCCGGAAATCTGGGAATCTCTCGGACCAGAAAAACCATTTCCGATGTTGCTGGTCAACGACAGTCTGTATACTAGATATGAGCTGCGGGCCTACTATTCCAATCGTTTGCAAACCTGACCTTGGTATTCTTCGCTCAAACAGGACAGATCCGATTTGGTCAATTTTTCCAACAGTCACAGACCACGTCCATATGGAGCCTCGCCAGGCAAGTCCGGTGTTCCACCACGTGAAGTAGGTGTTGCTACGATCCACCGCCATGCTCATCCCCTCATTGACACAAGTTGAAAACTCATATCGGTTCAGAACGCACTGGCGGCGAGCAGTGGAGACTAACCATTCTGTGCCGAGGATGCCATCGGTAATCGTTCTTGCAAACGTAAGTGATCCATCTGGAGCGTCATCACGCATATACCCAATAATGACTGTATTGCCAGCATATCGCTCAATCTCAACTTCAAGCATATAACCAGTACCCCGACTTGGTTGGATAGCAATTGGAGAACCTATGGGCTGTCCACTTGAACTAAATCGACTATATACAGCTGTAACGTCGGAGAGGCCTTGACTAATTGTGTGAATCTCTCCGTTCGGCGTCGTCGCGATGTCAAAATCCAGGGAAGAGGTAGCATAGACTGTTGTTCGGTCGATTAGCTGCGTAAGGTCACTTGCGTACTGCTTCAGAAAGACACCGCGGGTGTCTCCCATGTATGCAACGGTAATCTTGTCATCAGGGCTTATGTCGAGGTGCACGCTTGGGGGAAAGCCCAACCATCTATGTAGTTGGTCTATGTTTGGCGGGTATGCATAAACAAAGACGTCTTGCTCCACAGTTACCTCTCTGATCAAATTGCCACTCGTATCGTAAATACCCAACAGTAATGTTCCGAGAGAAGGATTTGCTGGTGACTGCGCTACTGATGCGATTACCATTCTTCCATTAGGAAGTGCACCTATAACAGGACTAACTCGACCAATGCCAAGATGTCTTGGATTTGACCAATATACAGGTTCTTGCGCCGCAACGCTAACCGCATAGACGCCCATAATGAGAAGAATGACCATTAAAGGCTGTGCTTTTCGCATGTACTACCTCTTTTCTTGTTGTAGGTGTTACGGGTTAAGATAAAAAGATAATGGTTATCTGAAATGTATATTATCGAATATATGCAAAGGATGGCTCTGTTCATTCTTCTTTGTTTCCAAGATTGTGCAGAACGTTTATATAACAATTCTCGTGGAGAATACGACCTATGGCTTGGTCACTTTATACTCAGAAAGGAGAACTTCTTCCACCATTGACGTACTCGAACGGAAAGACGCAGGAAGACGTCGTCAATGAAGTGCTTCAAACGATCAAGAATGGCCACAAGGTCATCTTCATCAAAGGCCAGTGCGGTTCCGGGAAGTCAGCGCTTGCCTTGAACATTGCGAAAGAACTTGGACGAGCATCAGTTGTCGTTCCCGTCAAATATCTACAAAGACAGTACGAAGAGGACTACACGAACAAGCTCTACCTTCTCAAGAATGACAAGAACAAACTGAAAATAAAAATCATCACCGGAAGAAACAACCATAAATGTTTGTACAATTCGAACTGCATGGCTGACGACCGGTTTTTGCCGTGCGACATTGAAATCAGGAAGGAGAACTTTGACCTGATCAAGGCATACATCAAGAACAATCCGCATGTTAGCTTAGAGGATTTTGAGACCATTGATGACGTCCGAAGATTTTCTGTTGCTGCCGCGTGCCCCTTCTGGAGCCCGATCATCCCAAAGGAATATTTCAGCGATGATTACGTCGTTCCAGACACTGAAGCGCATGAATACGAAGGCTTGAAAGGAAGAAAGTTTGTGTACTTTAAGCGAAAGCCAGGCTGCACATACTACGAGCAGTTCCAGAGCTATCTCGATACGGACGTGATCATCTTCAACTCAAAGAAATACGAGTTTGAGACTATGGTGAATCGGAAGCCAACGACTGATGTGGAGATCATTGACGAATGCGATGAGTTCTTGGACAGCCTTGGAAACGAACGCAGGATAAGCTTAACGAGCCTTTTGTATCGCCTGCGAGAGCTGGAGAGCGAATGCAAGGATTTTGACATGAAGAGCTTACTCGGCGAGGGGCGAGACCTTGTGGAAGAAATGCTTGAAGCAAAGTGGCTTGGCGAGATGATCGACAACGAGGAGATTTTAAAGATTCAAGACACCCAGGCAATTGATTTGCTGCGCTATTTCATTGAGAACGAAGACTTGCTCGAGTACGACGACCTCGAGCAGTACTACGAGATTGCGAAGAGCTTCGAAGACTTGTTTGAGACGACGTACGTGGAATTCTCCAAATCGAGGAAGCACAACATTGTCTTGAAGATTGTGAACGTCAATCTCGAGAAGAAATTTCAAGAACTGTTAGGCAAGAACAAGGTATTCGTGATGATGTCAGGAACGATTCATTCAAGGAAAGTCCTGCAGGAAATCTTTGGGATAAAGGACTTTGTTGTCATCGAGGCTGAGACAGAGAATCTTGGAACGATACGCAAGGTGCGAACGAAGCTTGAGCGGAACTTTCGCTACAGGGAGTTCGAGGAAGGACGGGTGACGCGAGAGGATTACTTGCGAGCGCTGGATGGATGCATTCAAGTGGCAGAGCCGCCGATCTTGGTGCAGGTGAACAGCTTTTCTGACCTGCCGACAGAAGAAGAGAAGACTGCGCATGGGCTCGGGACCATTTCGCGGGAGAAGCTTGAGGAACAGCAGGAAAAATACAAGCATGGCGAGCTGCTGCAGTGGTTCAAGGATGGCAAATTGAAGATATTGTACTCGACAAAATGCAACCGCGGTGTCGACTTTCCGGGGAACATGTGCAACTCCATTGTGTTCACGAAGTATCCGTACCCGAGCATGGATTCCATCTTCTGGAAGATATTAAAGCGGACAAAGCCAGAGAAGTTCATGGATTTTTATTTTGACAAGGCGAACCGGGAATTCTCGCAGCGGATCTATCGGGGATTGCGGAGCAAGCATGACACAGTCAATATCCTGAGCCCTGACAGCAAGGTCTTGAAGAGCCTAGCTTAGCAAACCAAAGAAGCGCGTGTGCAATGCCAAGGAAATCAGAATGACGACGAGGATAAGAATCACAACGGTCTTCGGGCTCATCATGATCTTCGACTTTTCTTCTTCAGTGTAACGAATGAGACCGCCACCACTTTGGGGAAGCTGGATTTTGTCGGCCATGACGTACGATCGTTCTTCGTCGTTTAAAAACGTTGCGGCTTTTCGAAGAATGAATATATAGCATATAGCGTTTGTAAACGGTCTTTTTACGGGAATTTGTTAGAAAGGTATTTATACTTCAAGCGACAGGAAGGGGATGTGAACAGTGATGATTGAGCTCGGAGGAAACATTAAGCTAGACAACTTTGACGGGCTTGATCTTCCGACGCTGATCATTGTGAAGAAAATTGTCGGGAATTATGCGAAGCGGATCAATGATCAGGTGACGCCATTTTTGGAACTGAAATTGCAAATCATTAAGAATGACCATGAGCTTAAGCGCATTGAGCTTGGCGCACTGTTGACGACGGACAATAAAACGTGCGAGGCGTATGCGTCTGACGTGAACCTGTTCTTTGCGATTGATAAGGCTTTGAGCAAGATCATGCAGGATGTGCAACATTAAAGGTTAGCATTCTATAATACGATTGAACACAAAATTATTTTGAAGGGAATGCATTCTGGTTGTATGAATTTTTTGGTTAGATACGTTGGACTGATTCTGCACCTTTGAAGATTGCTATTCTCTCTTTCCAAGAACATTATTCAAAAGGTGTATACTGGCCGGAGATCTTCAGACTCTTCTGCGAGCAACATCTGAACAAGCAGAAATTACCATAAATTATTTCAAATCTCTGTAAACATATCGATCAGCCTGTTAAGTCTTTGCAAAAGTTAACATCTTTGTAATAAGAAATACAAACGTATAGAAGATTTTTCAATAATTATTCAATCATAGTTATTAATCACCCCGCAGTATAATGACTCCAGGGTAAACATGAAGACCGAAGATATAATACTTGGCGGAGCGTCTTTATTGAGTCTTGCTTTATCTTTTCAATTTGGTGATCCAGTATACCAGGCAGCTTCGGTGCTTACCAGTTTTTTGTTGCTCCAGTATCTCCGAAGGTGAATTCTTTACTCAAGAGTTAAGAGAAAAAAGCAAGTAGCACCACATGGCGCTACTTTGCTGACTTGA
>CAYJXL010000036.1:0-12152 GCA_964374125.1 Candidatus Woesearchaeota archaeon
CTGCGACGAAAAACCGTATACAGAGCGTTAAACGCAGTTATACAGGAAGAAGAAAAGAAAAAAGTTTATAAACAACAGAGGTATACGCAGAGCATACGCCGTACGCCCGCAGAAGAATCACGCAAAGGAGCACGACGACGTCAAGCAATGAATTTGGGAGTTATGTGCGGGCAAAATTCATGATCATAAGAACAAGACATCATTATTATCCTCACATCGCGACATAAGCCCGAACAAAGGGAAAAAAAGAGAGCGAGTGACAGTAGCTTGTTCTTTGAACAATAAAAATGAAAACAAACCTAATCGGGGGCAATTACCATGGGAAAGATCAGTCCTGTTTCAGCAAAGTATATCATTCACGCGCAAATTCAAATCGAAGGCGTCGTGGAAAAACCTGATGTCATTGGCTCTGTCTTCGGCCAGACCGAAGGCCTGTTGGGGAGCGATCTCGAGCTCCGCGAGCTCCAGCGTTCTGGACGCATTGGCAGAATCGAAATTGAAATTGACACCAAAGGCGGAAAGACCTCGGGGGCCATAACAGTCCCAAGTTCTCTTGACAAGACAGAGACCGTCATCGTTGCAGCCGCATTGGAGACGATTCAGCGTATCGGTCCATGCAACGCTCGCGTCAAAGTCGACAAGGTCGAGGATGTTCGTATCAGCAAGCGCCGCTTAGTCATCGATCGAGCTCGCGAGCTGCTGCACAACCTGACATTCAGCGTGCTTCCAGACTCAAGGGATATCAAGGAAGAAGTCGCAAATTCTGTCAAGATCATGGAAGCCGTCGAGTATGGTAAGGAACGCCTGCCAGCAGGCCCTGGAGTTGATGAATCTGAAGAGCTCATCGTCGTTGAGGGCCGCGCAGATGTCCTAAACCTCTTGAAGAACGACATCAAGAACTGCATCGCCCTAAACGGCACAAGCGTTCCGCAGACAATCATTGAGTTAAGCAAGAAAAAAACCATAACAGTTTTCTGCGACGGCGATCGTGGTGGCGATCTGATCATTAAGGAAATGAGCATGGTTGCCGAAGCGGACTTTGTCTGCAAAGCGCCAGATGGAAAGGAAGTGGAGGAGCTTACGAAGAAGGAAATTCTAAAGGCGCTCCGCAGCAAGATTGCGATGGAGCAGTACAAGCACGAGGGCCTCAATAATCATGCCCGGCGTGAGGAACGACGTGACGAGAATATCGCGCGCGAGCGTCCCCGGCCAATGCAGCGCGAAGAGCGTTTCGAACGCCGTCAATTCGATCGGCCAATGGCGCCTCGCCCGCAGTTCATCAAGCCAGCTCCGCGCTTGTCAAAGCCAGAATCAGACAACTATCGAAAAATGCTCGATGATCTTATCGGCACGCGCGGCGCTTACATCCTTGACGAAAACAGCAATATTCTCGGTAAAGTGCCGACGAGCGAACTCGGATCAACATTGAAAAGCTTGAGCTCTGTCATTCACGCGATCGTCGTTGACGGCAACGTCACAAACGAGATCGTGAGCATCGCTGCCTTCTCAAACGTCAAGTATGTCGTGGCAATGGGCAGCGACGTCACCGAACCGAATGGCAAGGTCCGCATTGTGACAAACAGTGATCTTGCTGCTGCATAAAAAGGATGAAACTCGCAAAAAAGAGGATTGAACTGGTCGAGAAGCTCGCCATGCTTGGCGGTGTCTTTCTCATATTATTCGTCATCGGCTACTACGCGGGTTACTTCAGAACCAACTGCGCCCAGGACGCCAAATGTTTCAATGAGCTGCTGAAGAAATGCCGGGCAGCTGAATTCATTGGCGTCAAGCAGAACAACGTTTACCAGTACATGAGTTACCCAAGCCTCAGCTCGGCATGCAATCTCAAGGTCACGCTCAAGCGCGTTGTCGTTGGCGCTCCGCAGGAGTTCAAGGATCTCGAAGGCACGTCAATGCAATGCAGGGTTCCAAAAGATACGCTGGAAACGCTTGAACTGGAAAAGATGAACGACCTTATGAAGCATTGCTCTGGCAAGCTAAAAGAAGGACTCTATGAAATCATCATCCAGCGCATGTACAGTCTTGTTATCACGCAAATGGATGATATAATTGTAGAAGCGCAGAAAGCCCTGGAAGAGAGATAACGGACACGCCCGGAAGTGGATATGCCAAACGACAACTTGGTGAACCTTGGTCTTTCCTCCACTTCGCTACCCTGAAAGCGCCAGAACGCATGGTTAATGCTGCTCTATTCCTAGCCTCACATGGTTCACATGCGCCTAACCAATCAGGACAAAGCTTCCACGTACGGACCAAGACAAGCGCCATAAGGCACATCGCCCTCCGAGCTTCAGCCCCGCCTGAAGTCGGTTTGCGGTAACAGGAAACGACTATCTTCCCGGCCTAGTCCATAGAAGCAAAGCTACAAAGACTTTTAAGGTTTTCTAAAACGGATGACCTGCGCACGAGAACCATTCAATAGAATACGGAGAGATAACCACAAAGAAAACAAACAAGATTCTAACAACTATCTCACAAATTCAACATGGGCAATATGCTCAAACGCCCTATCACCAGTAAGAAATCGTAATCCTTTCTTGCATGCCGTTGTGTAACCAATACAGTCCGCATAGGAAAGGTCCAGTTTCTTGTTCTGTTTTCTAAAACGTATGGCTTCTTGGATAATATCGTCGTCGATATCGATAACGCATTCGCGAAATTGTTTATAGAGAACATCAGCTTGTTCTTCACCGAAATCATTCAGGAATGACCAGTACAGCTCTACAAGGTTGAATACAGTTATGATAACAAGCTCCTGCGTATATTTTGCATAGTTTGGATTCCCCTTTACAAGTTCTATAACTGCGTAGCTGTCAAAAAAATAGCCTACCATCCGCTTCTCATCTCGTCTTTGATGCTCTGTGCAGATTTCTTCCACGAAGAAAGAATACCAAAGAACTCTCGAGCTTGGTGTTGTTTTTTTATTTCTACCACAAGTTCGTCATTTTCTTTGAGCTTGGTCTTTTCCACAATATCGCGCGGCAAGATAACTGCTAATGAATTTCCCCACTTCCGGATTTTTGTTTTAATTTCCATGATACTTAATGATACAAGATGATATATAAACTTTTTGGTGCTCGTTAAAATGTTGAAGGAGCCTCTAGGACTCAAACACTAAGCGGTAAGCCACGTTCAATTTTCGCTTCACTCAATGCAGTCGCAAATCCCTTCCCAAAGTAAAATGCGCCGGCGCTCTCCAGCTTCGAAAAGAAGTCAAGCAGTGTCGGCGTCTCCTCGTACGTCACAATCTTCGCGTCAGTGATGCCCGCGAGCTCCTTGGTCACGTTAATTGCAAGGTCTTTTCCGCCCAGGTAGTCAACAAGCCCAACGTCCTTTGCTTCCTCGCCAAGATAGTAGACGCCAGTCGCAAGTTCTCGCACCTTGTTCTCTGGCAGGCCGCGATTCTCTGCAACCGCCCGAATAAAATGTTCATGAATCGCATCCAGCTTTTTTTGTAAAATTTTTCGTTCCTCGTCAGTTAATTTCTTGAACGGAGATCCGATGTCCTTATGCGCTCCCGATTTCAATCCTTCGTACGTCACGCCATACTTCTCCATCAAGTCAGAAAACTCCAGGTACGAGGAGATAACGCCTATCGAGCCGGTAATAGACAAAGAATCAGCAACAATCTTGTCAGCGGCGCTCGCCACCCAATAACCCCCGGACGTTCCCATGTCGCGAATGTAAGCAACCACGGGCTTGTCTATGCTTTTTACTTTCTCGGCAACTTTCTTCGATGCCAGCACTGTTCCGCCAGGCGAGTTAATCTCAAGTATGATGCCCTTCACAGCGTCTGACTTCTGGGCCTCATCCAAGAATCCAATAATCTTTGACGACGTTGCTAGCGCAGTCTGGAAAGGGATCTTCGTCGACTCAGAGACAATCGCCCCCGAGATCTTGATAACCGCAATCTTGTTGCCAAAATCGAAACTCAGCAATTTTGACATGCCAAGGCTGACAAAGAAAAGAATCACAAGGATCCCAAAGGATGTGCTTAACCTGCTCATCGTATCCTCCGTTCGCTCTTGGGCATGAAAATAACTTCCGTCTTTGATAAGCGCTCAAAGCACCGCTGGTGCGTTCTCGTCAAGAACATGTAGAGCGTATCCAAGAACAGGAGCACAGAGGAAAATTTAGTCCAGTTTCTCAGCAGTGCTCGCGGCGCTGTAAGTTCTCCGAACGTCGATCGCACCTCCAAGCGCATGATCATCTTTCCAATCGTCTGCCGAAGTTTGAGCTCAAAAAGCGCAAAGTACAACATCACGAGAACAGCAAGAACAACGCCGATAAGTGTTGCTTTCCAGAGGAACTCGGTCTCTGCAGTGAAAAAAAGGGAGGCCTTCTCGATCACGCCAACCGCAGAAGTTTTCTCAACGTCGATGCTGCCGGTGAAAGGCAGGATGATGACAAAAGCCACAACAGTCATGTCAATGAGATACGCAACAATTCTCCTCCACAAGGGCGCTGGCACCTCTTTTGAACGTCGGACAATCACAGAAGAATGAATTCTGAAAAGCTATTTAAAGGTTGTTATGCCCTCAGGACTCGTGTACCAAGAGCTTGCCCGTGCGCTGACAAACATAAAAGACAGAAACGCGTTTAATAAGCTGAAGCTGAAGTACGCGCAGGAGCGCCATCTCAGTAGGGTTCCGAAGACTATCGAAATCCTCTGCAGCCTTAAAACAGAAGAAGCAGAAAAAGGAAAACATGTTCTCCAAAGCAAGCCTGTCCGAACAATCTCCGGCATCGCGCCGCTCGCAATCATGGCCAAGCCGTTCTCCTGCCCTACCCAAGCGAAGTGCACCTTCTGCCCTGGCGGCCCAGGATCTGTCTACGGCGATACGCCGAAAAGCTACCCCGGCGGCAGCCCATGCCACAGGCGCGCTGAACGCAACGACTACGATCCGTATCTGCAAGTCTTCAACAGGCTCGAACAATACCTGCTGCTGAATCACGACTGCAGCAAAGCCGAGCTGATTATCATGGGCGGCACCTTCACTGCGTATCCGAAAGCCTACCGCGATGAATTCATCACCTACGCGCTTAAGGCTATGAACGACTTCTCCAGTATGTTCATGACAGGCGATGGCTATGACGTCAAAAAATTTCGATCATTCTTCGAATTGCCGGCAGGCATCAACGATGAAGAACGAACAAAGCGTCTCAAGAAAAAGCTCCGCGCAATAAAAGGAACAACAACGCTCGAGCGTGAACAGCTTCGGAATGAAACCAGCCACGTTCGCTGTGTCACGTTCTGCATCGAGACACGATCAGACTGCAGCAGAAAAGTTCACATCGATGATATGCTTCGTCTCGGTGCCACGCGCGTCGAAGTCGGTGTCCAAAGCATTTATGATGACGTGCTGTTGAAAGTTGAACGGGGCAATACGAACACGGACAACATCAAAGCGACGCAGCTGCTCAGGGATTCCTTCCTCAAGGTCGGATACCACATGATGCTCGGATTGCCAGGGTCTACAAATGAAAAAGATATAACAATGTTCAGAGAGATTTTTAGCAATCAAGATTACATGCCAGATGCGCTCAAGATTTACCCATGCATGGTCTTCAAGGGAACAAAGCTCTGCGACCAGTGGAAGAATGGGGAATTTACGCCGTTGACAGCCATGGATGCGGCAGAACTCACTGCAACTGTTAAGCAACACGTGCCAAAATGGTGCCGAATCATGCGCATCCAGCGTGACATCCCGACATCGCTCGTCGAAGCGGGCGTTGAGCGCACAAACCTCCGCCAGTATGTCCATGATATCATGAAGCAGAAAGGACAGCAATGTAAGTGCATCCGTTGCCGAGAGCCCATGAATCGAGCAGTGGACTGGAGCAGCGTCAGACTGCTTCGCACAAAGTACCAAGCGTCAAGCAGCGACGAGATATTCCTGTCAATTGAAGATGAAAAGAATGACATTCTTCTTGGCTTTCTTCGTTTGCGGAAACCATGCAAGCCATACCGCCAGGAAATCACCGAACAGAGCATGGGCATCCGGGAAATCCACGTCTACGGCGCTGCTGTGCAAATAGGAAAAGAAGCTGAAAGTGAAATCCAGCATCGCGGCATTGGAACGATGCTCATGCAGGAAGCAGAAAAAATCGCAAAGGAAGAATACGACGCAAAAAAGATGTTGATCATCGCAGGCATCGGCGCTCGGGAATATTTCAGGAAAAAGTTCAACTACAAACAAGATGGACCGTACGTTTCAAAATTACTCTAGTCGTTTTCTCAGACGCGCAAGATAAAAAACAGAAAGCAGCAACAAAGTGAACAGCGCATTCACCCAATCAAAGAACGGAAACGCCGTAGGTCGCTCTGTTGAAATGCAAGGAATCTGCGTCGGCGGGTTGTATTGGTTGCACGCGGCAGTTCCTGTATTCGTGCACGATCTTGTCTTGAAGCCATTCTCGCAACCACTGACCGTGCATTCAAACGCGCTCGAGCACTGCGCCGGCACGCACATCGCGTCGCCGAAACTGCCTGAACACTGCGTATTCGCCTGGCAATTCATTGGCTGGCTGAGCTCAAGGCAAGGATCCGCATCAAAGTTGCCGCAGTACTTGATTTTGTCAGTGCCAGCACATCTTCCCAAGGTTTGTACCGGGCACTCGTTGCTGCACCCGGCGCCAGCGACGCCCTGCAGCGTGCAATTTGATGAGCACGGCCGTCCAGGGCCATTATTAGGGCCGTAATCGCACTGCTCCCCCAATGAACCCTCAAGGATGTTATTGCCGCACCGTCCGCTCGCTGCTTGGTTAACTTGCAGCTTGTTGCTCGAGACAGCCTGCGTCGTGCTCCCATTCAGCCGCACAAATGCCTGAAAGATGTATCTGTTGTCATCCGCCTCCTGATGGTACTCGGCAGTCCATGTTGATTCTGCCTTCCCATTGGCAAACTGCGAAGGTTGGGGATTGACTGTCGTGATGAACTGTTTCGTGTCTTCCAGAACTCTGAATTGAAAATGCAAGCTATTGCAGAATGTGCTCCCCTGCACGCGCAGCCGAACAGGAGTTCCTTCACTCGCTGAAGTTGCAAGCCAATATGCCGACAGGTTAAATGCGCATCGAATAATCCCAGGACAGTTGTCGTTCAAAACATGGATCGTGCACGCATCATTCGGCGCACTGTCGCAAACATCGCCAGCACCGTCGCGATCACTGTCGCGTTGGTCTGGATTATAGACCATAGGACAATTGTCACGATCATCGGGAATGCCGTCATTGTCAACGTCAGCAACCGTCGAACACAAAGAAGTATCAATCTGGCAGTTTGTACACCGCAACATTCCAGCTCTGAACTGGTCAAAGCTTCCGCACGTCAATCCTGCAAAGTTCACGCCATCGCACGTCTCGCCGCGATCAATTCTGCCGTTGCCGCAAGGTCCATTGGAGCCGGTGCAGAGATCAGTATTGAACAGGCATTCACGCAGTGAACCAGGCTGTTGACATGCAAGATTTCCGCCAGTAAAATTAAAGCGCTGGCAGGAGAAGCCGCCAAGTCCTCCGTCGCACTGTTCTCCAGGCTCAACAATGCTGTTTCCGCAGAAGCTTGGCGCAAGCCCGGGACCCCTGCAACAAAGTTTCGTCGCGTAGGCATTGCAATCGCCGACATGCGCATTCGTTTCCGCAGAGAGCGAAGCAAGGCACCGATAACTTGGCCCCAATGTTGTGCATGAAGAAGCAGTTGTGCATTCCACATTGCCAAAGCAAAGTCGCGTCTGATACACTGCATTTACCCTTCGCGGCGCTTCCGCGTGGGCATTCAGCGTGTCAGAAACGCGAAGAATCGTGTTGTTCGCCATGCACACGCGTGAGCCTTGTATCCCAGGCAGGCAAACCGCAACAGGATACCGATCAACAGGCGCGTCCCATCTGCCAACGTGCGCGTTTCTCGAACCCGTCATTTTGAAGAGCGTGTTCTGTGCAGTGCAATTAGCAGCGCTCGACGATGCTGAAAGGGATGTAGCAGCTGCGCCAGTCAATCGCGTCACTTGTTGTTCAACGTCTGTATGCTCAGTAAAGAAAGCAACATATGCCGCTAGCAGAACGAGAAACGCGGGGATAAAGACAAGGTGCTCGCGCGACATTATGACAGCCTCTTTGGAAGAAAGAGCCTCCGTCGATATATAAACCTTTTCAGCAAGGTGCGCGCCTGTAAAAAGAAAGGCTTATATACGCATATTCTATAAAAAAGAACAGTTATTCGATAAAATAGAATGATACCAGCCCACACGAAAGAGATAATAGCATTCCTGCTGAGGCGTATCCATGAGCCAGGATATAACGTCAATCAGCTAGCCAGAGAACTCAACATGAGTGTTAGCAATGCCCATAAGATAGTTACAGAACTCAAAGCGAAGAAGATGCTCAAGGTTGTAGACCTCAAAACAGCCATCTATTACTCCATCAATCTAATGAATCCAGACACCGTAGACATCTGCAAGATTATCCTGAGAGAACAACAGCGAAACCTGAAACCACAAGCAAAACCGTATGCAGAAGAAGTCAAAAAATTTGATAAAAGCCTCTTCACGATTATCTATGGCTCCATTTTGCTTAAGAGGGACTTTAGGGACGTGGATGTGCTTTTTATATCTGACAAAGTCAAAGATGTGCAGGATTTTTGTGCTATGGTGAGCAAGATACGGACAAAGCCGATAGATCCATTAATTATGACAAGAAAAGATTTTATAATGAACCTCAAGAAAAAAGACCCTGTGGTGTTAAATATCATTACGAACGGAATTGTTATCAAAGGAGAAGACAAGTTTATGGAAACGTTGCAACATGGACAAGATTAAGAAAAGCTTTGAGGAATGCATAAGAACTCTTGCTTTCAGTCAAGCCAGATGAAGAGAACATTAAAGGACATATTGAAAAAGCAAAACACTACTTGAAAGCAGTTGATTACAATATCAAAGGAGACTTTCAAGATGTTGCCGTTGCCAATGCTTTCTATGCCATGTATCACGCATTGCTCGCATTGCTTCGTAAACATGGCTATGAGGCGCGAGCTCAGGAATGTGTCATCAATGCTGTGCAATGTTTAATCATGGAAAAGAAGATAGATTTGGATATGAAATATGTTGATCTTATCCGATTGACAGATAGGTCAAAAGGAATGGATGCTAAAAACTTGCGAGAAGAACTACAATACGGAATCAAGACAAGCGTTCAAGAAGCTGTTCTAGAAGCATTGAAGAAGAATGCCATTGAATTTGTAGAGGCTATTGAAATGCTTTTGTAAAAAACATGGTGCAAAATAATTTCCGAACGCTGCAAGCAAGGCGCGCGCCTAATCTCGGTCAAACCGGACGTGTATCTTGCATTTCTTGGCCATGACCTTCAACGCCGAAACCCGATCCTTGACCTCTGTCTGCGCCCGACGTCGCTGCTCTAGCACCCGCTCAAGCATCTTTTTCTGGCGTTCATAGTCATCTTCGCGCCCATACGCATTCTTGTAATAGCTAAGCAGGAGGGAGGTCTTGGTGACGTTGGACTCAACATCCATGAGCCGTAGGCGCTTCTGGTCAAGTTCATCCTGAAGCTCCGCTATCTGATTCTCACAAGCATCTTCTGACGCTTCCGGTGAAGAAGCCGCGGGCGGCTGTTCTTTCGCTTCCACTGAATGCCCGTTTTCCTCTTCTACTAGGGTTTTCTGGACATCTGGCTCCGGCTCCTTGACAACATTGCCAGTAACCACAGCTTTGCATCCCCACAAGAGCACCAAAATGACAATCGCAAAAAGATAAAGGTGTTTCATGGAACCACAATGAAAAAACGACGTTTTAACCTTTTCGATCCTCAAGCAGTGCATTTTTTCGGCGGCTTTTTCATGAGCAATTCCAAAAGACGAATCGCATGAAGAATGTCCTGTGAATGCACAATCCCGCTCGTCGTGTGAATATTCCGAATCGGAATGGAAAGAAGGCCGGTTGGAATCCCCCCCTTGGACAACGAAACGCTCAGCGCATCTGTGCTTCCTTTGTCAGTAACCTCATACTGGAGGGGAATCTTGTGCTCTGCAGCAATGTTTTCAAGCCACTCATTAATGCATCTGTTCGTGATAAAATCCGCGTCCTTGATTGAAACGCACGGGCCTTTCCCAAGACATTTTGTCTTCCTTTCTGTAAATTCATTCGTGCTCGTCACGTCAACCACAAGAGCCCAGTCAGGATCGATGTTGTACACTGACGTCTTCGCCCCGTACAGCCCGATCTCCTCTTGAACAGTAAACACATAGTAAATATCCGCAGACGCTCGTTGCAGGCGTCGCGCAAGTTCAACAAGAATGTAGCAGCCAACCCTGTCATCCAGGGCCTTGCCAGAAATGATCTTCGAGTTCCCAAGCTCGCGCGGCAGCAAGACAATATCGATATACTGTCCAGCGCGAACCCCAAGGTTGACAAGCTCGTCTCGCGAAAGCCCGGTATCGACGAAAATGTCCTTTAAGCTAGGAAGATTCTCAAAAGCTTCTGCATCCGCAATCTCAGCCGTCGTCAGTATCCCGCCAACAACGCCATTCGGCGTCGCAATCTGTGCATACTCTCCAAGCAATGTCACGGGCTCAATCCCGCCCACAGTGGAAACATGCACCTTTCCCTTGTCGTCAATGTATCGCACCATCAATCCAACTTCGTCCATGTGCGCAACCAGGAGTACTGTCGGCTGCTTTCCCTTCTTGTGCGTGATCAGGTTGCCAAACTTGTCTACATAGCACTCAGAAACGTAATCGCGAATTTCCTTCCGCAACAGCGACCGAACCTTGCCTTCATTCCCGCTAGGCCCTGACAAGTCAAGGAGTCTCTTCAGCAGTTCCATCTATTAACCTCTTTTTTATTGCGACACGACAACCTTCATCTTTTTGCCGCAGCAGATCTGAACCTCTTCATCCGCGCCGCAGAGCGAACAGACCATCACGCCATCCTTATATGCCATGGGCTCATTGCAGCAAAGCGGAACCTCAATCTCTGTTCCACAAACTTCACAGACCATGCCGACATCTGCCATGCGATAAACAATGAAAAAGAAACTTTTAAAGGTTTGGGTAGAAGGCTATTGGAGCGTTTCCTTCACCGCCCGCGCCACACGCGAGTAAAATGCGTATCGCACCCGCTCATTGCCATCATAGTATGCAGTCCCTGGTTTCGAGTTGAGCTCGATAACCCAATACCGTCCATTGTGATCGCGCATGAAATCAGCAGTATACACTCTCGTTCCGTAGTGCGAGAGAGCCCCATCAACGCGCCGTGTTATGGCAACCGCTTCGCTTGGAATGTCCTCAAGATCAACAAATATTTTTTTGCCGCCCTGATGAGAATTGCAGATCAAAGAATCTCCTCGCGGCACGCGAATGTACGCATGGTCAATCACGCCGTTAACCATGAGAATGCGAAAGTCATGTACTGACCTGACGCCAAGAATGCCGGCAGAAGAATCAACAAACTCCTGCGCAAGCATGGTTCTCGGCAGCGCATCCAAGAGCTGGCGCTTCTTCAAAATAAAAACGCCGCGGCCTTCAGACCCGAACCGAGGTTTCACCACAACATGCTCCGACTGCAGCAATCGCAGGGCATACTGCAAATGCGCCGCCGACGTGAGTGGGAAAAGTGGCGGAACGAACTCAGGAAAGAGTTTATACGTCAAAAGTTTATCGTCGCAAATCATCTCCAGATCAGCATGATTGATGATGGGAATGTTCAACCGCTCCTTCAGCATCGAGAGCTCGCGGTAAATTCTGCTCGTTCTGCCATGGTAATAGCAGAGCGCAACCTTCTTGTTCTTCACAAGCTTCCAGCCGTCGCGATAGACCCATGCGCGACTGATCGCTCGCTGCGACCGCGAGTAATAATCAATATGCGAGAGGCAAACGTCCAGGTCATTGTCTGCGCCAGCTTCCAAAAAAGTCGCAAATGATGCATTCCTCCGATCATTCAAAAACGGCGCCTTCGTCGTAAACTGCGCCAGGCCGTGGATGAACACAGAATTCATGACCACCTCAGGAAAGCTTCCTAACGCCCTCCATAAAAGCCCCCGCCGACTGCGGCTTTATAAGATTTTCGCTCATCGCAGTATCTCCGAAAGTACGGCGGCAATGCGTGCAGTCTCTGGTTGAGGACTGC
>CAYJXL010000037.1:0-11854 GCA_964374125.1 Candidatus Woesearchaeota archaeon
CAGAAAAAAAGATTTAATGCTTAAAAGTAACGGTTATTAATGTCTTATGCTATAATATTCGAGGGTACAGAATAAAACATTCTTTAGCAACAGGAAGACTCCAATAATCATCACGTAGCAATCGAACATATTTTTGAAGGGATCAAAGAGAGCAGCATTTTACTCGCGCACGCGGTTTTTATAGTTAGCGGAGCAGATTTCTTCCTTGTTTGCTTTCAAGAAACCTTTGGATTTCCTCGACGATGTTGTCTGGAACTGGGCTATCGAAGACATACCGCAGGTACGGGCCGCCTAAGCGGGGATCGTTGCCGTTTAGCTGCGGCCTGAATCCTGGACGGCGACGCATGAGAATCTGCTCAAGACCTTGGCGCAGGAAGAGGCGGGGGTTTTCTGGGCGATAGTCTGTGTGGGCGATATACACATCAAGGATGCGCACATTCTGATAGGAACTGCCGGGCAATGATTCTGCCAGCATAAATTCCTTCAGGGTGCTCTTGAGTGGTTGCCGGTTGGTCCAGAGCTCGTGATAATGAAACTTCTTTCCATCGACAGGCTCCGGAGTGTACATGAAAACGTGGAGGCGTATGTCTGCTGTCATTTTACCTATATTGTAACTATTTATTGGTAGTTAATTTGTTTATAAGGCTTGCGGTTCTGACACGAGCCTAGAGGAATTTTGATCTGAACCATGTCCAGGGCTGCGCTTCTTTCATGTGCAGGAGATATTCCTGACCAAACTTGGGGATATACAGGATGAAAAGCAGGAGGAAGAGCTGCTTCTTGCCCTTCAGCTTCCACTTCGGATAGTAGCGCTGCATGAACGCGACGAAGAGATAGAAGTTCTCAAAGAGGTTCAGCGCGAAGAAGAGAAAACTGCGCATCTTTGTGATTTCAAAGAGTGCGAAGCCGATGACGCGCCAGACAAAGAGGATGATGCTTGTTTTCCTTGCAAGAAGTTCTTTCCAGTGCAACGAGAGGAAAAACTCAAAGGATAAATAGTACATGTCGAGGTACTTATCGATGAGGTGATACGAGCTGTTGTACAACGCAGTTATTGCAGGGAAGTTGCCATATCCTATAAGATCGACAAGCACGACGTCAAGCCCGTCGAGGAGTATGGCGGCGATGCCTCCCAGAATGGCGAGCGGAGGATTGCGAGAGGAACGAGAAGACGGAACACGAAGACAATGAGCGGGCCCATACGCTTCTCCAGCGGCGCAATGCTACTTAAAGGTTGCTCATGCACAGAATGGAATAAAAAGAGACAAAAAAGATAACAACGTCAACGGCACAATGTCAAATGCACGGGCGATACGCTTGTATTGCAGTGCTTGACATGCTAACGCCTTCCCACGCAATCAGATTTCCGGCAATATGCAATGACGAAATGATAACAACATTCGACGGAAGCGGAACCAATTGCCGTATATCATCAAAGGTTGCGAAGCGCCCATCAGGGCCACTATTAACATAGTACAACGCGCTGCCAAGGAAATAAGGCGCAACATACACAAGCCGGCCCGATGCGGGAACATTAGGATCAAACCCGTCAATTCTCGGCTGCGAAAACGCTGGTCCGAACGTGGCAGTTGCGTCATCAGCAGTGTTCATGCGTCCATCAGGCCCAACATCAATTACGCCAACAAAAACAGTTGGATTGCCTGTGACAGTATATGTGTACGCAAGGTACCGTCCATCAGGCGAGAGATCGCTTTCAGTAACATGGCGAGAGGAAGAAAGAACCGTAATCCATGCATCATCGCCAGAAGGATTATTCGCATTTTCATAAACGCCGTTCACACCTAGATCATAAAACTCCAACGTGCCGTCATCGAGGACAACAGCGAATTTCCCAGTTGAGCTTGTACGCACTTCATTCACCAGCGCTCCTGGAACGATATTCGCTAGATGAGCAACTGTGGTAAAGGTATCATCACCGGTCCCTGGAGGAAAGTCTGGTCTTCCATTTTGGCCCATTGTTTGAAGAATCACTGCATTGTTGTTTATCCCTGTACGATTGATGTCTGGAAAGGACAAAACATAGATCATACTCTGACCAGCGACGTCCTTCAACTGAGGTCCAGGAACATGGTCGGGAAAAACAGGTGCAACACCAACATCGTCAGCAGTTCCAGGAATGGCATCTGCTCCAAGACCATACGCAATCAACGGCACGGTCGCCATTCCAGGTGCCTGACCGAAATCGTAGAGAATCCACGAGCCCTGCGCAACAGGCGAGTTACCTGGAACAACAGGAGCATTCGTTCCGGCCAAATTAACATCCCTGTTGTGGGCTCCTGGCAAACCAGATGCTCCAAGATCATAGCTCATGACGCGCGATATGCTTGGCCGTGCGGGATTATCACTGCTATAAGCAATATAGTAGGTTCCCGAAGTCATTCTGCGAAGATCTAAGCTGACCGCAGCAAACGGAAACAGCGAAAGTGGTCCTGTGCGTGCGCTCAGCAGCTGCCACATCACATTGCAAGAGGGCGCTTTCTGCATGCCGTTTACTGAAGAGGTACTCATAGCGAGTAATAGAACTACAACAAATACCTGCGCATGGAAAGGACGACCTTGCATTTCTAACGCAATACAAGATTATGGAACTTAAAAAGTTGGTGGTCTCGCCTCCACACTACGCGCAGAGCGAATAGAAGTAGATGTTGATGTTGTCCTCAAAAGTTATAAGTGATCCTGCAATTCTCAAGGAGGAGATTTGCGGACTTCCCTGATGCTGATAGAATGTCAATTTTTGATCGTTTGCGTCAAAGCGAGCGTCTTGACCTGCATTGATGTACTCGATCTGCTGACCTGTACTCGTTGTGCTTAGGTACACCATGCGAGCGGTTGCCTGCACATTGTTATCGACGCCATCGATCCTCGGCTCAGCAATAGGGTACTGGCTGGATATTGTAAACACGGTATCGTCACCGAGAAGGCTTTCAAGACGACTGTTCGGACCAACGTCGTAGATATCAAGATAGTACGTTGGGTCGCCAGGGCGAGTATATGCGTATGCTGTATAGCGTCCATCAGGAGACATATCGATAGCTGACACGATCATATTCGACAGCGCATAGACGACATCGTCGTTGGCTCCAGCGGCGTACCGCATATCTGCGCCGAGGTCGTATATCTGCGCGTTCCCGTTCGCGAAGCGCATTGCAAACTTACCGGTGAAACTGACTTTTACCTCTACAGGATTGACGCTAAAAGAATAATGCGTTAACGGAGCTGCGTAATCGTCTGCGCTTGGAATGCCGTCAGGCCCGAGATGATGGTAGATTACAATGGGCGGGCCGTTCCTGGCGATCATGTACATCATCGCTTCTCTTGCGATGTCTTTGGTGTCAGAACCGATGACGTGGTGCGGCACGAGAACGAAGATGCGATCATCGCCGTTTGCGAGAAGACCGTCGCCGAGATGGTAGAGTATGAGAGGATCTCCGTATGGCGCTGTATCAGCGAAGTTGTACAGGATACGCTTATCCGATGCTACTGGATGTATATTGATTTCTCTTGAGAGAGTGTTTGCAAGGCGTATGTTCATTGGACCATCGTCCCGAGTTCCTTTGATGCCATCCCAACCGAGGTCTGCTGCATCGACATAGGAAGGCAGGCTGGCATATGCAACATAATATGTTCCTGGCGAGCGCGAGCGGTAGTCTGCAGTGTACGCGGGAAATGGTTTAATGCTGTAGGTTCCTTGGCCTGGAAAATACGACGCAGGGAGATTGCATCTGGGGATGCTCAAACGAGGCGTTGCTGCAAACACGAGCATGCCTTGGAGGAATAAACTCAAGAGGATGAGATGAACAATGCTGCGCATTATCAGATGATGTTTTTGTACTTTATTAATGTTTACAAGAGCTTCCCGCGTCTTCGGAAGCGATAGAAAATCCATAGTGTGATACTCAAGAGCACCATAAACAAAACGAACAAACCGAGCATCTTGAGTTTGGTCGTTCTTTGGCTTACTTTCTGTTTTTCCTGTTGCGGTTTTTCTTTTACCTGAAATGTTAGCTCTCGTTCCACGACCCTGCCACCGGCTGAGACGAGGATTTTTGCCTTGTATGTTCCTGGAACAAGCGAGGAAGCATCGAACCCTATGCGAGCTTTTGATTTTGAGTTCTTGGGGATAGTGTACGCGCCTGAGGCTGACCGCAGAAGCTCTTTGCCGTTCATATCAAAGACGATAAGCTCAACTGTCACTTCTTGGAGCGCTTGACTGCCTTTATTTGCAAGTTCGATGACAACGTCACCAACCTCGCCAGCAATGACGCTGCCGAGCTGGCTGCTGGTGACTTCGAGCAATCCTTCCTTCAACAGTTCCTGCTGCGATGGTGCGACGACCGGTGGTTTCTTGAACTGAATGTCGACTTTTGTTGCAACAGCGATTTGAACGCTGACGAATGTGCCTTCTTCTGAACCTTGGTTTGTTGTATCCTTCGCGACTATGAGCGACCCCAAATTTTCTGTTGGCAATACATCTGGCAGCTTAACAGCATAGTGAACCTCACGCCACTCATCTTTTTTCAGAGCTACTTCAGATTCCCTGAGTTCCAGATATGGTTCAAGCGGGCCCTCAACAGAAAGCTGAAGCGTCGTGTCGCGGTCAGCATGGAGCGAGAAGCTTCCCTCGAGTGATTGTCCCTGTTCATATTGCAGCACGTTTCTTCCTGGAGAGATCGCAAGTGCGTTTGCCTCTACCACCATCAGCGTGATTGCCAGAAGAATAACGATAAGGCTCTTCATCATATATACCCCCCATAGGAAGCGGTTAAAGTGACTGAGTCATTTTTATTACCCTGCGACTCGGCGCTTGGCACTGATATGTTGATGTGCAACGCGGTGATATTGCTTCCTGCTGAGAAGTTCAGGAAGCGGACAGCAGTATAGGTTCCTGAAACGATGTTTACTGGCGCTAGCTGCGACAGGGACTTATTGATCGCGTTGAAGTTGAACGTTCCAAATCCGCCGGCAGTTAAGCCATCACCAGTTTCGTTGACGAGGAACTGGTATGTGGACGCTGCTCGTGTTGGGTCGACGAACAAAAGGGGATCAGTGAAATCAAGATTGACGTTGATGCGGGCATTGCCATTATTCCTGATCTTGATCGGCAATGGAGTATTGTCGAACGTGCTGTCCTCATCACTGATGCTTTTCGTTCCAAAACTTACATTGGCGATGTATGTGGAGATATCAACAACAACAGCCACAGAGAGATTATTTGGACGCGCATTGACTGTCGTATTTTGCCCGTCAGTTGCATTGACTGTCCAATTATAATAGAAATTATCGTCCCTGTAATAGAGAAGGTTTGCTGCAAGAATCGTTGCATTATCAGACACGGTACTTGCTACAATTGTCAGGTTGCTATCGTCTCCAGTGTATGGACATTTCACACTCGATGTTCCGTTGTAGCATATCATTTGCAGCGAGAAGTTCACAGGGTCATTGTCAGGATCAACATATGACCATCGAAATCGCGGTCGAATGTTTGTTGTCACATTACCGTGCGCTGGCTCGAGGAGCGTGATGTTGTTCGGCGGGCTATTGACAGGACTAACAACACTTGAGTTCAGCCCAGTTCCTGGAGAGTTGGCGCCTTGTACATCTCGGAGTGCATTAAGCTCGCACCGCCAGTTCTCGTTCTTCGCTTGTAATCCCGAACTCAATGAAAGATAACTGTTCGTGCTACCATTGTTATAGCTCGACGCGACGCTTGTTTCCGCAGCGCTACTGCCGTTGTAGAACGTAACTTGTGCCGTAACAGTTGATGAGATGTCATCGCTCAGCATGAAGGTACAATTAAGTGTATCTGTTGTATTCATCGGGTTCGGATAGAGAATGACTGATGTTGCATTCGGAACGCGATCAACAATGAACGTCCTGATTTCTGAAGCTCCATTCAAGCTGCTCGTGCTATTGTCAGTCATGTTCATGTACCAGAAATACGTGCCTGATTTCAGCCGAGCAACATTGTTCACCTCTTCAGCGGTAAAGCTTCGGTTGAAGACAGCAGCATCGTCAATTGCACCCAGAAATGGATTACTATGCGATGTTCCACTGTAGGCCGACCCTATCGAGAAATGATTGTTATTCGCGGTAATAGATGTATAGGTGCTGCTGTTAAAAAGAACGCCATCACGATAGACTTCAAATGTGCCTGCCGCGTGCAGAACAACAGCAAGATGATACCACACATTCGTCGCTGCAAAAAAACTAGGCGTAGTAATCGTCGTGCCGTCAAAGCTCAGCTGGAGAGCGCTTGCTAATTTCTGCTGCTGAATGGCGAACCCATTGGTGCCGTCATGCTTGCTGAAAATCGGGCGGGCCTGCGACCCTGGCGCCAGCGTCGTCGTGTTCACCCAAGCAAGGTACGTAATGTTCTTCCTGCCAATCAGGTATCCTGTGTTGCTGACATTGACACCGAGGCTGCCCAATGACGGATCTAAACCGCCTGCCATCTTGCCTCTGCCCAGATAGATGTTGTTGTTTGCTGTTCCGTTCAGTCCATTACCGGAGAAGTCAAAAACGCGGCCGAACTGCGGCTCGCCAAAGTCGCTCTGGTTGTCGAAGTGGAAAATCAGCAAGGCTCCGGTCGACTGCGGGTTCTCGTCTTGGATGGGAACTGATGTGATATTGTACTGCCGACTTGTTGCATTGGCGACGTTCACGAACTCCTGAACAAGGAACGTTGCTGTTGGAAATGACAGGTTGGAAGCGTACATGCGAACAAACTGCATCGTGTCGCCATCCGCATCACTGATCGTGCCATTCAGCGTGATGTTCCCGACCTCCCGAAATACAGTTGCATTCGCAGGTTTGATGAGCGTGGCGTTTGGTGCAAATACTGGAATGCTGACTGCAAGGATTGTGAGATTGTTGCTGCATGTGACGTTGCCGTCGCCAAAGCGGTCATTAGGCGTGACACACACTGAGAATAAATTTCCAACTTCGGCAGTGATCGTGGAGTTATGGAGCGTTGTCGAATTTTGATAAAACAATTTGATTTGATGCCCGGAGAGAGATCTATTAAAAATAAGGATTTCGTCCATGTTTCCCTGGAAAGGATGGCCATTATCGGCGTTTATCCCGATTCTCCATGTTGTTGTCTGCTCAACCCACGTGCTGGTATCAGCGACCGTCGTCAGATTTAATCCATCGAAGTAAAAGGTATCGGTTCCCGCGTTCCCGTTGGCAAGGTGCACATACGCGATATGATGCCATCTTCCATCTTTCCATGAGCTCGGAAGCGCTGCGTAGCTCTTCGCATAGTTGTTAACCCTGTTACTCGCTTGATCAAAAAGAAGGTAGAGGTTGTTGTCACCGGCAGATGCCGCCTGGTTTATCATTGTACAGAAGCCGCTTGGGCAATTCACCCATTGATACCAGAAAGCGACGGTATGCGCATCTTTCTTGCTCGTGTTCATCACATAAGGCATCTGGATAAAATCATCCACACCATCAAACGTGTAGCACCCGCCCCGCTGGCAATTCGTAGTGTTCCATAAGGGCACAGAAGCAGCCACCCCACTGCCCAAGGTGCCATTGCGCTTCCACGTAGAATAATCAAAAACTGCTCCAGCATCGGTGCTGCTTGTGTTCGTGTTAAATGGCATGTTCAGCACTGCAAGCGACGTTCCGTTTCTCCGCCAGTCAGTGATGTTCGTTACAGCATCAGCGTCAATGTCAATGACACCGGTAAGCACAACCGTCAGGTTCTGGTTGGTATCGTTCTTCGTAACATCTGTCGAGTTAACCATCACCGAGGTTACATTGGGGGGCATGTTATACGTCACAATCAACAATGGCCTGTTCGCAACTGTTGCACCTTCAATTGTTGTCACGGTGTTTGGACCAGCACACTCACAGAGGACGCCACAATTGATATCTTCTGCTGATTTAATGCCAACATTAAACTGATCAATAGTCAGATTCTTTTCCATCGCCTGTTGTGCGCGATACCCCAAAATCCACGATACTTGACCTGCGGCAACAGTGGCAGAGGCATAGGAGGTCACGCCCGCATCAGCATACAGTGCGGCTCCAGCTCTCCCCTGCGACTTGTTATTCATGTCAGTCACATGAACAGTAGATTCATCGCCGACAGTCTCGACATTCAAGGTAAGATTGACAACTGTCACTCGTGCAGGATCAGGAATCAGGGTTGTGTTCCAATCAATAAACGAGCGAAAGTAACTACCGCCACAGATCGCTGTTTGGCCTACCTGCATGCTCGTCTTGGCATCGGTGATAGTACCACCATCATCTACTTCTCCATCATACGTGTTATTTCCACCCGTAAGCCGTATAGACGGGTCAATCTCAATTTCATCTCCAATGTGCTCGTTAAACGACGCGTAGTCTTTTGCGAGGTTAACCAGAACAGTCTTCGAGTCAACTTTCTCCGAGGTAATATTAAAGTTGTTAAACAGTTCTGCATCTTCGAAAGAAATCGAGATGTCATCAAGGTAAATGTTTTTGCCATCAGCGCGGATGTCCTTGTTTGAACGCACCGTAATTGTCGGCTTCACTGAGGGAGACGTCAAGCGATAATGGGAAATAAACTCGTAATCCACTACATTGTCAGTAATGTTCAACGTAAGATTGCTCAAGTCGCTGCTATCATGATTCTGCACACCAATCGCCACGTCATAATCCTTGTAGCGCATGCGAAGTGTTTTCCGGTCAACAGCGGTGAGCGTAACAACCTCAGTCAGCGGCTTGTATAAGCCATCGACGTCGCGGAGATGGACTGGGGAGCTGAAGAAAAATATAGTGCAGCCGCCAGCGCCGCAGTCACGTATCCAGTCAGAACCACGCTCGACCTGTCTGCCACGAAACTGTTCAAGAGCAGAATGGGCAAGAGTCTTCTTGAGCTTTCTTGCTGTCTGTTTCTGACGAAGCTGCTGGTCGTTAACTTTTTGAAGAGTGATGTTTGCCTCGGTAATATCTGTTGCGGCAAGAAATGAGAAGTGAAGCCTGTCAATCACAATCTCAGCAGTACCTGACACAACAACCTGCAGACGCTTTGCGCCGCCAGGCATGCTGAGGTTGCACGTCATGTCGCATGACTGATTGAACGTGTATACAAGCGTCTCATTCGACAGAACAGGCCTTCCCTTAAGCGTGTCTAAAGCAACATTCATGCCTTTAACAAGCCCTGATACTACATTGGTGAAGGACTCATTGGCTGACATGTTCACAGAAAGAAGCGTCATTCCGTCAAACGTCACAATGACAGATCCTGCCCCGGCAGCAGAACCAGTAAGAGAAACAGAAGTGATCGTGCTGTTTGGCGTAGCGAGAATGTATTCTGCATCAGAAGCAATGCGCTCACCTACATCCTTGCCAATGAAAAGCGCCTGTATGTTGCCGGTGACATTTCCAGCACCAGCAGCTGTCTCGTTTTGCGCAAGAGGATTTGCTGCATTCGCCATTTGTGAGCTATTTTGTATGGCACCCTGCTCAAGGACAACGGCTCCTGTGAGAAGATTGTTCTGAAAGGAACCTTGGTAAACCTTTTGGACAGACTCCCATGAGACCCCAGAGTCGTGACCAAAGAGAAAAGTCCCAAGAAGAATGAAGAGAACAGCAACGGCAACTGCGTGATGGTCCTGCAGAAAAAACCGCCGCTCGGAGCTGGAAGTCCTTGGAGGCGCCTTCCCCACATACACTGATCTGATTCGTCCGTCCTTAAGCCGAACAGCCCGATAATAATAAGGACCAATCTTTTTCCCGTTTTTAATGATATACTTCTTGTACAAGCGAACAACCCTCTTTTTGCATCACTTGAGAAAATGTAGTGCAACCAATTTATAAGATTTGCTACAGCAGAAACAGCCTAAAAGGCAGCTTATGGGAGCAAGATAATGGGAAGAGCAGGCGCTATTGAAGCAATATTCTGGGGGAATGGCGCTGCTGGATCTAGTGTAATAAACGAGGCATACACTGTGACGCCTGCAATCTGAGGAACAGCAGGAACAGTCCAATGCGTTACTGCCCTTCCCTCCCCGTTTAATGATCCTACAGAGCCAACAAGCCCGATGAGAGACGGATACAATACTGACAGAGAGAACAAGGGATCATAATTTAACGGAATGCTGCGTCCGTCGCCCAAAGGAATGCCTGGCAGAGAACTAAATGAGAGCGCTATGACGTACGCCAAATTCGCCCGGAGCGGATCGAAAAGCGACAAATTAACTGTCTGCCCGATACGCAGCTGGCCCTGGAATGTGAGCATGCTTCCACGGGGCAGCACATCAAGTGAAATCGCACGTTTTTTTGTTGTTGTTCCATCTGATACCGATATACTAAAATTAAAGAATCCAGCATCAGAAGCATTTGTTTGCCATGTGAATGTATTGTTTACCTGGCGAAAGAGTGGACTGTCAATGGCGTATGCAAGAACCGGGTCGCTTGTCCCATATGTCTCTGACCGTGAATAATTGATTGTATTCGGATTATTTTCGTTGATAATGGCAAGTCCTTCAAGCTTGTTGATGCCGAAGGCGGATATGCGAAGCGTAACGCGATCGCCTGCAATCACCACCGGCGGAGCATCAACACCGGTAATTATTGGCGGCACTTCATACACAGGTTCAGGCATGCCCCCAGCAGCAAATTGGACGCCTTGGATAATAGGATAGCGATCCCTGCTGTCAGGATCAATAACGTAAGGACTATCGCAACGACCGAATGGCGGGAGAACATCACGGCACCCTTGCGAGTCGTTCATGTAATCATTCCACTGGTTGCCCATCAAAAGAACATCAAAGGTGTTATTCCTGCTGTCCTCTGCCTGAATGCGATTATCAATCATGCGGTTAGCGTAGAGATAATTATTCAGGGAAAGACTGGTGACCATGAAGCCAACGTTATTATTCAAAAAAGTGTTATTGACAATGATGTTGTTAAATCCATCGACACGTATGCCCTCGTCGCTCCGCGAGACATTATTCCCAAAAATGATGACATTGCCGCTTGTCTCATTGATGCGAGTGACGCCATGGACAGAGATGCCCCGCAAGCTGTTCTTAACCGTGTTGTACAGCACCAGCGCCTGCTTGGCATTCTTCAAGTTAATATAACCCTCCCTTACTGTGTATGGGTAAGTAGCGCGATCGCTGAAAATACGATTGCGCTGAATCATGGCTTTTCCATTGTTCTCAATGTACACACCAAAGTAACTAATAGGGCTAGTCTCGCTGACGTTGATGATGTTGTCTTCAATCACGACGCGAGTATCCGGTGCAATGGCATAGCTTGGCTGCAAGATCGTCCTGTTGAGAGTGGCGTTAATGATGAGTGTGACATTCGTCCTGTTGACGTGGCGGATGTAAATGGGCGCATACTCAATGTTCTGAAAGGTGTTATTGACAATGCTCAGGTTGAAGGCGGGCAACGGAAACAGGTCAGATCGCCCGTTAAGGATGCGTTCTGTTGTTATTCCTGTATGATACCCATCAAAGACACAATTCTTGACCTGAACATTGTTTTGTCCAGCGACGGAAAGGGCAATGTTCGGGTCGTTCTGTGGTTGCGGGCTCACAAGCTGCGCGCCACCGCAGTCCAAGACAACGTTATCGGCCTGGATAGCCATTGCGTAAACCGAGTGCGTCCCGCGTTGGAAGGTCGTGTTCATCGTGATATTGCACCATGCCGTCGGAATTGATCCGCATTCACCATGAACGAAGGGCATGACTAGAAAAATAAAAACGACGAATGACCACCACAGCTTTTTCATTGCAGATGATACGTGAAAGAAATATATAAAGTTTGCTGTACAACACAGTATCTCCGAATGATTCGATTTAACTTAGACTTTACACATAATTCCCATTAA
>CAYJXL010000038.1:0-11823 GCA_964374125.1 Candidatus Woesearchaeota archaeon
CCTCCGAAGAGAAAGAAAAAGAAGGTGACAGGGTGTTATTCAAAGTTCTCTATAGTTTATGGAAGAGTGAAATCCAGTCCCGAACATACTGACGACTACTTCAAAGACGCATGTTTATGGTTAGAAAAAGAAGTTGGTTTTTATCCGATATTTTTGTCTGTTGGTACAACTGATGAAGATATCCGAATGACAAGTTATCAGAATCAGTGGAGAAGAGTTTTGTCAGAAGGACCTAACGGAAAAGAATATCAAAAAAAAGGTGATTTTCTAAACGATGTTCTTTTTTCATTCGTGGATATTGATGGAATTTTTACGGATTATGACTATTGGCATATTGTATTGAATGCAAGTTATAAGAATCATCAAATGACAGATCATGAAAAAAGACTAATTTTCAAACCGTCTTGGTCAAAATCAAAATGGTTGAGAAAAGCAAAGAAAGATGCACATTCGGTACAGTTAGTAACGCCAGAATTGTATTTACCAGACGCTGAAAGAATCTGGGTTAGAAATCAACAAACTAAAGAATTATTAACATCAATGGGGTTTGACAATATTGAATCAAGAAGACTTATACTCGAAGAGCCCGAACGCAATTGAAACTAACAGTTATTATGCGCAATCAAATTTTTTCCTTTAACGCCTATAGACATTGTCGTGGTGGTCATAGTCTACGAATGATAAGAAGTCTTTTTGCTTGTCATAACTGAAGACCAGGACGAAATGACCGATGTGGCCTCTTTTCAGTTCTTTTAAGGAATATTTGAGGTTCTTGTAGCGCTCAGGGTCAGAAGAATGCACGACTTCGTTTATCTTGCCCATGACTGCTTCATATGTATTTCTCTCTTTTTTGAAGAGCTTTTTAAGTATCTTCTGCAAGTGCGACTGAACCTCGAATTCACGCATGTTCTATGCTCTTTCTCAGAGCTTCAACACCTTTGAATCGAGTACCTTTTTGGTTGAGGATCTTGCCGAGCTTCTCCACATATTCAGGTCGTAGCTCTGGTTCAAGTAACTCTTCTTCGAATTTTGCAATAACGAAGTTTACCGCGTCAGACTTGTTCCTAAAGCCATACTTCCCTTTCACGATGTTTAATACGCGGTCTTCACGGTCTCCGAGTTCAATGATTGCTTGGGTCATTTCGTCCACCTTATAGTTTATTATAAATCATTATTAAATACAACAAAACGTTATTTAAACCTTTTGTTTTTGGCGTCGCTGTTCAGTTGCCTCACAGAAGAATTCCATCAAAAGCGCAGTTTTTTCAACAAATTCTAGCTCTATTAAGGCTATAAACATCATAAAACGCAGAATAATAGGCAGAAAAGCTTTTATAATGCAAAATTCATAGGGTATTAGGCCTATAAGTGGAAAACAGACCCTCAAAAGTTATCGAAAGCGAGCGTTCACTCTCAACAAAAAGAGCAAAAAATGACTGACCAATATACTGCAGAAAGCATCAAGGTTCTCAAGGGACTGGAGGCAGTTCGCGCACGTCCTTCGATGTACATCGGTGATACAGCAAGTCGTGGTCTCCATCATCTTTTCGAAGAGGTTATCGCGAATTCTATCGATGAAGCACTGCAGGGCTTTGCCACAGAGATTAAAGTCACAATCAACAAGGATGGTTCAATGACAGTCGTCGATAACGGCCGCGGCATCCCTTGCGACACGCACCCAACAGAAGGCAAGTCCGCTCTCGAGTTAGTAATGACTGTTTTGCATGCAGGCGGTAAGTTCGATAAAAAAACTTACAAAATCTCCGGCGGTCTGCACGGCGTTGGTGTATCTGCAGTAAACGCATTGTCCGCATGGCTCGAAGTCCGTGTCATGCGCGATAATAAGATTTATTTTCAGAAATACAATCGTGGTGCTCCAACCTCAGATGTTAAAGTCTTAGGCGACAGCACAAAAACAGGAACAACGGTAACATTTCTTCCAGATTCTCAGATATTCCCGGTGATCTCGTTCGATGCAGAAACAATCAGCACAAGAATACGAGAACTCGCATTTCTTAACAAAGGGTTAAGAATAATCTTTAGGGACGATCGTGTTGAAAAAGAAACAGCATACCAATTCGATGATGGCATCATTGGATTCATTCGTCATTTAAACCGAGGCAAAGAAGTGCTCCATACCGAACCGATTTACATTGCAAAAAAATTCGACAGTTCAGAGATTGAGATTGCATTCCAGTACAACAACAGTTATATTGAACGCATCAACAGTTTTTGCAACCGTATTTCAAACGTCGAGGGCGGTACCCACGAAGAAGGCTTTAAAACAGCTTTAACTCGGGTTATTAACAACTATTTGAAGCAAAAGAAAATCACCGATATTGCGTTGACAGGCCCGGACGTCCGCGAAGGCATAGTAGCCATAGTTTCAATTAAGATACCAGAGCCTCAGTTCGAGGGCCAGACAAAGACAAAGCTTGGCAATTCTGAAGTGAAAGGCATAGTTGACAGCGTCGTTTACGAGAAGTTGGCAGAATATTTTGAAGAGAATCCAGCAATAGCAAAAACAATTATTGAAAAATCGCTAAACGCAGCTCGTGCTCGTGAAGCTGCTCGAAAGGCAAAAGAACTCGTTCGAAGAAAGTCAGCGCTCGAGTCAGGCAGCTTGCCAGGTAAACTAGCAGACTGCCAAGAACGCGATCCTGCAAAAGCTGAAATATTTATAGTGGAAGGAGCGAGTGCTGGCGGGAGTGCGAAGCTAGGCCGTGATCGCGCATTCCAGGCGATTCTTCCGTTAAAAGGTAAGATACTCAACGTCGAAAAATCACGCATCGACAAGATATTCAAGAATCAGGAAGTCGCAACGCTCATCACTGCATTAGGCGCAGGCTTCGGAAACGAATTCGACGCAACAAAGGTGCGCTATCATAAGGTGATCATCATGGCTGACAGTGACGTGGATGGTGCGCATATCTCCTGTTTGTTATTAACGTTATTCTTTCGCTACATGCGCCAACTTATTGAAAGAGGATATTTGTATATAGCTAATGCGCCACTGTATCGTGTTGTTAAAGAGAAGAAGATAACATACATTTACTCTGATGAAGGGCTTCAAACATTCTACCAGCAATACGGATCAGACGTTGAGGTGCAGCGATACAAGGGGCTAGGTGAAATGAACCCAAGTCAGTTATGGACGACAACAATGGATCGTGAAAATAGAATACTTCGTCAAGTCACGATCGAAGATGCAGCACAAGCAGATCAGATATTCTCCTTGCTCATGGGCGAGGAAGTTGAACCAAGAAGAGAGTTCATTCAGCAGCATGCAAAATATGTAAAGAACTTGGATGTGTAACATGCAAAAGAATAAACCAAAAAAGCGGATAAAGGAAATCTGCAAGAGACTGGAAAAAGAAAAAAAAGTTGCAATTCTCTTTGCCGTTGAGAATGGGAGCAGAGCATGGGGTATGGAGAGCGAAGATAGTGATTATGACGTGCGTTTTGTCTTCGTTCGACCAATAAAAGAGTACCTCCAAATTCACCTTCCTGCAGATGTTATTGAAGCAGCATACAACGCTGAAGGAAAACAAATTGTGCAAGAAGGTGCACTTATTGATGCGGTTGGTTTTGATATATTCAAGTTTAGCCGCATGATCGCCGCCTCAAATCCAACAACGATCGAATGGCTTGTTACAGATATTATATATCACGGCAAGCGAAACAAAGCATTTAAGACCTTTGTCCAGGAAAATCTTAATCCTATTGCACTTTACCACCATTACAAATCAATGTGTCGAAGCAACTATATAAAATATCTAAAAACGAGTGATGATGTTACCTACAAGAGATATCTCTACGCATTTCGTGGTCTGATAAACGCCAAAAGGGTTGCAGAAAGGAAAACTGTTCCACCTATCAAATTCATCGAGGCAGTCAATGGAATGAAGAACCAGGTACCTGAACACATTATAAACAAGATCAAAGAATTGATTCAACGAAAGGCACAAGGCAAGGAGAAAGAGCATATTCAGAACATAAGCGCAGTAGATCAGTACATTGAGAGTTTTCTTAAAGATGATAATGATGCTCCTAAAGAAAAAGCGCACGCAACAATAAACGAGCTTAATCGAGAAATACAAAAGATTGTACTAAACTCAAAGTAAAATGCCAGAAGAAATCCAGCAACGGTTGATCGAACGGGAAATGAAGGAGAGTTATATAGACTATGCTATGTCAGTTATCATCGCTCGCGCACTGCCTGATGTCCGTGATGGATTGAAACCAGTCCACAGAAGAATACTATATGCAATGCACAAGATCGGGCTAGTGCACAATAAACCTCATAAGAAATCTGCCCGCGTGGTTGGAGAAGTTATTGCCAAATGGCATCCTCATGGTGACGCCCCAGTGTACGAATCGCTTGTAAGAATGGCACAAGATTTCTCTTTGAGATATCCTTTCGTTGATGGACAAGGGAATTTCGGATGTTTTACAGGCGACACAAAGATAAAACTTTTAGATGGCACTGCAAAGAGTTTTAATGAACTATTGAAGACATATAAACCAAATGAGATATTTTATGTCTATTCAATAGATCGGGATGGTAATGTAGTTGTTGGCGAGGCCAAAAATCCGAGAGTAACCAAGAAAAAAGCCCGAATTATTGAGATTACCCTAGACACGAATGAAAAAATCAGGTGTACTCCAAATCATAAATTTCTCTTAAAAAACCTATCCTATAAAGAGGCGCAACACCTCACTCCGCAAGACAGCTTAATGCCCGGCTATTTTACACTGAGCCCTATTCGCGGTAATACAGAGCTGAAAAAATATCTTATGGTTAAAGACAATAAAACCGATAAACATATCTTTGTTCACGATATCGCAGACAAATATAACTTATCGCGTGGTTTCTATACAGTATCTGATGGTCCAGTTAGACACCATATTGACTTCAACAAGTACAATAACGATCCAAGTAATTTAAAACGCGTGAGCTGGCATGAACATACAAAAATTCATAATGATCACATTAACAAACTTTGGCAAAATCGAAATTTTCGGGAGAAACAGTCGAGAAGTGTAAAAGAGTTCTATAAGAAAAATCCAGAACACATAGAAAAGTTGAGAGAAAGGATTAGGTTACGCAATAAAGACAAGAAGTTCATAGAAAAGAATTCCATGACCCGAAAGAAGTTATGGGAAGACCAAGAATTGCGTCAAAGGAACTCCGCAAGAATTAAGCAGATGTATCAAAATGAACCCTGGAGAAGAGAAGCAAACTCAAAACGCTCAAAGGAGATGTGGAAAAATCCAAAGATGCGGGAGTATATTAGAAAAAGAATCAAAGAGAGCCTTGCACCGATAGTTGTTAGGGAGAAAATATCAAAGGGTTATCGACAAACGATCCAAGAAAACAAAGATATAGTAAAACGAAAAACGGAAAAAGTTAGAGAATTTTACAGGAACCATCCAGAAGCGAGACAGAGAATTTCACAGAGAAGTAAAGCTTTATGGCAAAATAAAGAGTACAGGTCAAAGTTTATCAATGATGACTATAATCACCTAAGCGTTATAGCGAAGAAGGCTTGGAAAGATAGTCTATACCGCGAAAAGCAGATCCAAAGAGCTAAAAAACAATGGGAAAACAAAGAATTTAGAGAAACGATCATAGGGGCCGTTAGAAGAAGAAATAAAGAGAGACTGCAAGAACGGCCAACATTTATGCGTGATATTGCGAGAAAAGCAGCTATTTCGCATAGGATCAACTGGAAGAACCCTGACTACAAGAACAAAGTAGTCAAGAACAAAGTGCTCTTTTACATCAACCGTCTTGTCGATATTATTGGTGAGGCGAACATAGACAAAACAACCTACGAACAATTTAGAGATAATAACTGTTTTCCACGATACGAGCACGCAATCAAACACTTTAAAGACCACAATGACATGATCTCGCAAGCAAAAGAGTATAATCATTTTGTTACACAAGTAAAGCTTCTTGATTGCAGGGAAGATGTTTATGATATAACTGTTGACAAATATCATAACTTCTTATTAGACTGCGGTGTATTTGTTCACAACTCAGTAGACGGAGATCCACCGTCCGCGATGCGCTATAGTGAGGCACGTCTATCGAAGATGGCAGAAGAAATGCTTCTCGATCTAGACAAAAAGACAGTAAGGTTCACTCCAAACTTTGACAACACGTTGAAAGAACCAGAAGTTCTCCCCGCAAAACTACCAAATCTTCTGATCAACGGCAGTTCTGGCATCGCAGTGGGCATGGCCACAAATATTCCCCCGCATAACATCGGAGAAGTCATTGACGCAACAACATTCCTGATCGACACCCCGTCAGCAGAAATAACTCATTTGATGAACTTCGTCAAAGGCCCGGACTTTCCAACAGGCGGAACAATCAGCGGATTAAGCGGCGTTAAAGACGCTTATCTCACTGGCCGGGGAAAAATTATTCTTAAGGCAAAAGCCTCATTCGAAGACAACAGCATAATCATCACTGAAATCCCTTATATGGTCAATAAATCACTCTTAATTGAATCAATAGCAGACTTAGTAAGAAACGACGTCATCGACTCTATTTCAGACATTCGCGACGAATCAGACAGGGAAGGCATGCGCATAGTGATCAAATTGAAGAGAAACGCAGACCCTCAGGTAACATTGAATCAATTGTACGCGCATACAGACCTTAAAACAAACTTCGGCGTCATCATGCTTGCAATCAAGGACGGCCAGCCAGTATTATTGAACCTGAAGGACGCGCTCGCAAGTTACCTGTTGCATCGCAAAGACGTCGTCACTCGTCGCACTCAGTTCGAACTTAAAAAAGCAGAAGATCGCGATCACATCATTCTCGGCTTGCTCATCGCATTGGACAACATCGATCCAGTAATCAAGCTTATCAAGGAGTCAAGCACGATCGACGATGCAAAAAACGGGTTAATCACAAATTATAAGATCACAGAAATCCAGGCTAACGCAATTCTCGATATGCGACTGCAGAAGCTTGCCTCATTAGAAGTGAAGAAGCTCCGTGACGAACACACAGATTTGCTTAAGCTTATTGAAGACCTCAAGTCAATACTATCATCCGCACAAAAGATAAACGATATCATCAAGAAAGAGCTCCAAGAACTGAAAGAAAAGTACAACGACAAGCGCAGGACAGAGATCGCAACAACAGAAGAAGCCCCAGTAGCAGCAGAGGAAGCCTTAATCAACGAAGAAGACATTGTCGTAACAGTGACTAATGCAGGCTATATCAAGCAGATTCCAGTAACAAGTTACAAGCAGCAGAAACGCGGCGGCCATGGCATTGTGGGCGCAGAAGTCAAGGAAGAAGACACAATCAAGAGCATATTCATGACCTCAAACCTCAATTACTTGCTGTTCTTCACTAATAAGGGCAAGGCCCATTGGCTCAAGGCATATCAGGTTCCAGAAGGCTCGCGTTATTCAAAAGGAAAAGCATTGGTCAATCTCTTAAGCATGGACAAGGACGAGAAAGTCACCGCAGTGCTCCCAGTAAAAAAGTTCAATGCAGATCACTTCATATTCTTGGTAACAAAGAAAGGTGTAATCAAGAAGACGTCGTTGGAAGAATACGCAAATCCCCGTTCCGGTGGCATCAAGGCGATTAACCTGAAAGACGACGAGCTAGTCGACGCAATAGTCACCGACGGAAATGCAACATTGTTCTTGGCGACAAAGAAGGGGATGGCTGTCAAGTTCCAAGAAAAAGACGTCCGTCCGATGGGAAGGACAGCTGCAGGCGTCCGTGGCGTCAGGCTGCAGTCAGAAGATGCAGTCATCGGTCTGGAATCGATAGTGCAAGGATCAACAATATTCACGCTTACAGAAAAAGGATTTGGCAAGAGAACAAAAGAAGAAGAATACCGCCTGATACGCCGCGGCGGCAAAGGCGTTACTAATATCAAGATCACAGAAAAAAATGGCAATGTTGTTGGCATAACAACCGTGTACGACACGGACGATCTTCTGTGCATAACAGAGAGAGGCATCGCCATTCGGATGAAGGCGAAAGGTATCTCCGTCATCGGACGAAATACACAAGGCGTCAGAATAATGAAACTGGAAGGCAATGATAAAGTCAAGACAGTCGCGAAAGTAATCGTAGGAGAATAGGTATTGTTAAGAGAGTCCTAAACCTAGAACGGTCTAATTAGTATTCGTAACTTATTTTCTGAACCAAGATAGGTTGTGTATATCGCTTTTGTTGTTTCAAGATAATGGCACGCCAGAAGAGAAAGCTTGATAACTACCCCGCCAGACGGATCAAGAGTGAGCTCAGCCCCTTCTGGATTCTTATTCTCTCCTGACTGCAGAGTTACGCTCCTTCCAAGATCTTTTGTTTCCTGAAAGTTCATGAGGGGCGCTTCTAGCGGGGATCTCTTTACTGTATTAACCTCTCCTGTTTTTTCACTTAAAAAGATATGATAATCAAGACCGTCAAATTTTGCTAACATGAGCAGTCAATAAGGAGCGAGCTTATAAAGGTTGCCAGAGAGCCATCCAACGATCCGCGCTGTTCCGATCAATTGCCATCAATATTAAGAAACCACAAGACTTATATATAACGTATGTTAATAGCATACAAATGGCTGTTAATAGCATACAATTCACAAAAGTAGAAATTCAAGTAGTCAGACACCTCTTCAAGCATTGCAAGGACAAGTATAATGCAAGGCAATTGGCGAGGCTGTTGGACCTGAACCACGCGCATATAAACAAATTGTGCAATCTATTGCTAATAAAGCGGCTTCTAAAAAAAGAAGAGATCGGCAACTCAGCTTACTTTTCATTTGATTACGACAACGCTCTTGCAATCAAGTTCATGGAGTACCTGCTAAGCCTGGAAGAAAATGAATTTCCTAGGTGGCTTGCTGTCGTCATGCACAACTTAAAAAAGTTCAGCAGCTGCGTGCAGCTCGGCCTTGTTTTCGGGTCATCGATAAAATCGAGCAGGTTTAATGATATTGATGTTTTGTTGATGTACGACAAAAGCAGATATAGGGAAGTTAGAAAGATAAAAGAAGAAATAATGAACTCGCAGCTGATAGAGCAGCCAATCAGGTACGTTGATATTGCTGAGAGAGATATAGTTTCAAGCAAGGACGATAAGCTGTTTTATAGCATACTATCAGACAGTCTTGTGTTTTATAACTCTAAGAAGTATGTTGAGGTAATCAAAAAATGTCGCACGTAGACAACCGTTTGAAATGGTGCCTGAAAGATCCAAAAAGACTGGCAAAGACGAGGCCGGATGTGGATATGGCGCGAAAGCATTTAAAAAAATCAGAGTACAATTACAGCGTTGTTCAGACGCTTGAAAAGTTAAAGATATACGACTGGGCGCTGAATATTGGCTTTTACTCGATTTACCATTGCTTTTTGGCGGTCTTGTCAAAGTATGGCTACGAATCGAGAAATCAATCATGTACCATAACAGTGCTGCTCAGATTGATAGACCAGAAAAAACTGAATCTTGACAAAAGCCTTGTTCTGCAGTTTGATACCCTAGACGCTGAAAAAGACATGACAAGCCCTACACTGAGGCTTGAGCGTGAGCTTTCAACATATGGTGTAGAAACAAGCATCGATCAAGATCGCCTCAAAAAAGTAAAAGAGCTTATTGTCAAAGTGCAGAGGGAAACAATAAAGATACTTGCGGAGCAGTGATGCATGGAAAGGTTTTTGGTCTCAGTTTAGAAGGCAATGATAAAGTCAAGACAGTCGCGAAGGTGGTGCAAGAAGAATGAAAGTAGACTTTCCAGAGCCAGTTGATCCAGTCAGCCTTTATCGATTCATGCAAGAAAGGGATTGCACTCAGAAAGATCTTGAAACAATGCTGCGTATCGTCCGCCTTGAGATTGATAAAATCTGCGCAAGCACGCTGCAAGGCAGAGATTACACGTTAATCGCGTACGAGATGACGATCGAGCGGCGTGATAGAGAAGAGCGCCTTTGTTTTCCAGTTATAGGCGGGTTTGACTTGTCGGTGGGGGCGGGAAGAATGTACGCGCTTCCAAGATTCCAGAACAGGTATCGTGAAGCATTCCAAGAGGCAGTAAATGGCATAGGTGATGGGCTGGCGCCTGTGACTATTAATATTGAAGTTACAGGTTTCCGCGACAAGATCACAAGGCAGGTTGAAGCGCAAGATCCAAGTCAATAGCAATATGCCTCATGCTGCGAGAGAGACTATTGCAAAAATAATCAATCAGAAGCTCTTCTAGATCTTTATGCCGTCTTTTACCGCTTCCCTTACTATGGTCGCCTGTTTCTTCATCTCGTTGAATTCTTCCAGTGTATAGCAAAGAAAGTCGACAGGGTAATCAATAGTCCAGTACTTATGAAGGCCTACAGCCCGTTCAAAGCTAGCCTTATTTTTGAATGCGCTGCTTACAATGAGCAAATCGAAATCACTCCATCGATAAGGCTTGCCCCTAGCTCTCGAACCGAAGAGATACATCTTCTGAAGGCGTATGCTCTTTGCAAGTCGGCTCTTGAAGTCCCTTAGGTATTCAAGATGTTTTTTTTCAACCACGCCAATACCTCCTTGCCAATATTCAAGAAATCTAGGCCCAGGGCCCTATCGAACTTTTCAGAAGGCGATTTGCCTCCAACGTCTCCATATCTCGTGTCAATGTAAACGCCGTTAAGCTTGTCGCATTTTTCCAGAATGGTGTCCGGCATCCCGACCTTTTTTCCAAGAAAGACGAGGTCGTGTACCTTGAGCAGTTTGCCGGTCTTTTTGATTAATGCGGCTTTTAATGCCTTTTCAGCGCTCTGATGAGACAGAAAAACGCAGACATAATACTGCTGATTATCGAGATTAACCTGCGCGCTACTGAGGTCATCTTCTGCCAGCCGCAGCCACCGCTTCACTTCTTCGTTTACCATGCGCTATTGCAGAAGACTTTCCTTATTAAGTTTTTGATTGCGCTTTAGCGATTATTTTTTCCATAGCCGGGAGATTTTTGATACTTAGGATTAATATTGAAATTACAGGTTTCCGCTACAAGATCACAAAGCAGGTTGAAGCGCAGGATCTTTAACCAACAGCAACAGACCCTATGCTGTGACTGAGAGGCGGCGTTATATTTATAAAGCAGTTACACTCATAAGAAAGTATGGCTAATGAACAACAAATCCTCAAGAAGCTGGACAAAATAGAACAAGAGCTTGTAGAGATAAAAGAACATATGGTTGATGTCGATAGTATTATGACAGAACAGGACTACGAAGCACTTCTGGCTTATCGAAAGGAGAAAGAGTCTGGAACGCTCATTTCTCACGAGAACCTGAAAAAAGAGCTGGGGTTGTAATGTTTGATGTTGATTACTCAAACCAAGCAAACAAGTTCTTAAAGAAAGCAGATAAGGTTCTAGCAGGGCGGATTCTCGAGAAAATTGAAAGCTTAAAGGGTCAACCATTTACACACGACACAAAACGAGTGGAAGGTTATGCAGAGAAACTGTTTCGTGTTCGGGTAGGCGATTACAGGATACTTTACGAGGTCAATTACAATACGAAAAAGATCGGCATTGTAGAAATAGACAAGCGAGGACGTGCCTACTGAAACGCCGCCTGAATTTCCACTAGCTACTTCTTAGCATGCTTCCACATGAACTGAAAGTAATTCTTGAGCGTTTCGCTGATGCCCTCATTTTCGATCAACGTTGCTTATGTCAGTCATTTCTCAGAAGCAATCTGTACTGCCACATCAGTTTCCTCCCTTGAAAGACCACACTATTTATATACGAGAACTTTGAATAACACCCTGTCACCTTCTTTTTCTTTCTCTTCGGAGGATCT
>CAYJXL010000039.1:0-11075 GCA_964374125.1 Candidatus Woesearchaeota archaeon
GAAAAAAAGATTTAATGCTTAAAAGTAACGGTTATTAATGTCTTATGCTATAAATTGTGATTTTGTAAAAATCTCTTTAATTCAACTTTTTGGTTGATTCCTTTAACAATCTGTTGAAAATTTTTAACTTTAACTTCATCTATATCGCTTATTAGAGCAGGTCTTTCTTGGCAAGTTGCTGGTAAATCATCAAAATAAATTTTCTTTATATTTTTTTGAATCTCAAATACTTCTTCTGGGCTAAGGGGATGATTAACGCCCTCTCTTCTTTGATAAGGCACTTTTTTATAAGAATATATCCCTTGCCCCCTTTCTACTTTGACACAAACAATTTTTAGTTCGTTCTTCAAATCGTGGTCTATGAAATCAATAGAAATGATTGCAGAAGGAGTAATGGTTCGTGATAAAGTCATTAATCTGTCCATTATGTTTTTGTTGCATTTAACTCCGATAGGGCAACCATTATCATCAACACCGATATAGATTTTTCCGCCACTCTTCGTTGAAAATCCCGCCATAGTTCTACCTATTCCATCCATATCACTAAAGGAAGATTTTAGTTCTATTGTTTCTTTTTCCATCTCTTTCAAATCCTGTAACATTTGTGTATAATCCATCTTAAATCTACTTTACTCAAGATTAAAAAACTTTACTTATCCAGATTACCAACCGCTAACTTTACAATGTACTACTACTCCTACCTAAGGAGGGGGTAATATTTATCTACTTTGACAAACAATTAAAGACTAGGTGAACAAAATGAAAAACGAAAACAATCAAGAAACCCCATACAGGTCAAATAAGTTAAGAGAATTGTATGATTCCAAATGCGTGAAAATTGCAGGAGTAGTTGGAACTGGGATTCATTTATACAGCTCAGCGATTAATAACAGCCACTTTCAAGGCGTTTATGAAGATTTTGCTAATGGGCAGTATCTTAGAGGAACATTAAAAGCAACGGTGCCTTTCCTACTTCCCTACTGTGTTTCACTTTATTCAAGAAAAAAGGTAAAAAGAGAAGTAAAGGGAATAATTGAAGGTTTGGAAGGGAAAATCAAAGAACTGGAAAGAGGATAAAAACAATTCAGGACAAAGTCAAATTATCGTTATTTTATCTGACGCTAACTTTACAGCTCACGACAGGCTTAGAGCTTCATGACGATGTTGCCTTCCTTGAACACGCGTATTGTGCCTGAGGAGGAGACGACAATCGCGAGGCAATCGATCGCTTTCGTGATCGCGGCAAGGTTCCGATGGCGGGTGCCGAAGCCCATGGGCAGCTCTGTGCCGTCGGTATTGATATCAATATAGGCGCCGCTGGTGACAATAGAGCCGTCATTGTCGATGATGAAAACACCATCTAACTGAGCGAATTCCTTCACTGTTTCTCGGAGCTCCGGGTCAGTGATCTTGAGCTTTCGTTCAGCGTAGCCGACGAAAGGATTGAGGACGAGCTGCTTGACGTACGGCAATATTATGGACTTGTCGCCAATGATGAAGCCTGTGCCAACAGGTTTTCCTTCACGACCTTCAAGACCGATTTCTGCCGCAATATCAATAACTGCTTCGATGATATGCGAGGAGATGTTGTCAGAGAGATGGTGCATGGATATGTTGAAGAGCACGTCGTCGACATCGATTAAAAATAACACGCCCTTGTAGCCGATGCTGACAGACTCGTCACCAATACAGAGGACATGGTCGCCACGGTCGAGGAGCTTGCGCTTGATTGCTGCAATGAGGACCTCCTTGATTGGCTTGAGTGAACCTGTGGGCGATTTTTTGACATTGATCTTGAAGGAGTCAGCTTTGTAGGTGTCATCCTCACGCCGAGTAAAGACGTTGACGAAAACGTCAATTAAACGGTCGTCCTCGATGAAGTCCTGGGCTTCGTCGCCTCTTCTCACGATATAGACGATCTTTTTTGGCTGGAGCGACGTGATCTTCTCAAAGATCTTTTCGTCGAACACCTCTTTGAGATCTGTCATCCTAGAGCAATATGGTTGTTATATAAATAATTAACTCTTGTATGCTTTGCCAACAAACCCTATTATGCGATTGAATGAAGTGCGACGGAAATGAGGTATTTGGGCTGAGCAAGGTGCAAGTTTGCGTAACCGTTACATCGCTGTTAGTCTCACCCTACAGAGACTGCCAAGGGCAAAGTTTGAGAGCCTGAGTTTTAATTTAGAGTTGCCTGCTTGTTTTGCTTAATTCGTGTGCATGATAGACCGTGATTTTATACTGTTCTTTCAGTTTTTTATCATTACTCCAAACTGCACAATTCAATTTCAAAGCAAGCGCAAAATAAGCCATATCATCAGGATCCGGAGTAATCTTTTCTGCTTCTTCAACATAAGAGGTTAATTCTTCGAGCGGAACAAGAATGATTCTTCTTTTTAATATTTCAAGCAACCTGAAGAATTCTTCTGTTGTACGTTCTGTTCTCTCAAGAATTTCCTCTTTATGTTTTTCAAGCTCTGTAAAAATGTATTTTGGAGTAAAAAGATGAAACGTACCGCTAAGAAAAGGTTGTAACTAAAACTGTCTTTACTCAGAGCTGCAAATAACACGTTTGCATCAACTACGAGATCCATATTATGCTACCGTTTTTCGCAGTTTATTGCTCACCGCTCTGCTGACTTCTTTGCCCAGTCCCAAGGCATTGGCTTCAGTAAGCTTACGCTTTTCCTTGAACTTTCTCAAGAACTCCATGTCCTTTATCTTCTGCATAAATGCTTGCCTCGCTACCTCAGACCAATTCATTTCTGGAAAAGAGTCCATTTTCCTTTTCATTTCATCTGGCACAGCCAGCGTTAGAGTTGTCATCTTTGAGCATCTCGCATATTATGTGTAGATATCTATGTTATGTGTAAGCGTATAAATATCTCTGTTATGCTCATTGTAACTTAGGAGGAGTTTGCCGACGTTTTTTATTTTACGATTCTCTCCATTGACTTTCACATTCGAATCTATCGATCCCACCAAAGCAGAATTGTACAACGATGGGGACGCCAGGATTCGAACCTGGATCCGATGTGCCTTCATATTTCTAGAGCTGTTATGGTTAAACAAAGATTTTCAACTAAATCCGTGCATCCGGAAGGTTTATATATCAGTTATGGATAATATTACTCAGATATGGATAACAAGCTGAGAATATTAAATTACCTGGGGAAGCGCATGGGAGAACGTTTCACCATGCATAATCTAAGCAAGCGCTTCGGAATTCCCTACGCCAGCTTCTACAGGACGCTTCAGCACATGAACGACATCTTGGACATCGAGATCGTCGGAAAATCCAAAACCATTAGATTGAATACCAAAAACCCACTGGTAAAGGCGCACCTTGCAATATCATCAGACGAAGAACGAAAAGAGTTCTTGCAAAAACAGCCAATTATTAATAAGATCGCTGCCGAGCTGGATACCGAGGACGTGGTTGTTCTCTTCGGCAGTTACGCGAAAGGCAAAGAAACCGAGAAGAGCGACATCGATTTTTTGATTATCAACGAAAATGGAACGAGATCATTGTCTTTTTCCAAGTATGAACTGCTTTTTAAGAAAAGGGTAAACCCCGTATTCGTTACGCAAAAGGAATTTAGTAAAATGCTTCAAGACGATGAGGAAAACATGGGGAAGCAAGTATTAAAGAACCATATCATACTCAATAACCCTGAACTGTTTTGGAAGCTGGTGCTGGATGGAATTTGACAGAAAAGCGTACGCAAACAGGTTCAAGGCGGCTCTTGCTGAGAACAGGATAAAGAGATCAGCAGAAACATTTAAGATTAAGCTGTTCCTAGCAAAAGCGGAGAATAGCCTGCTGATTGCTCGGCATGTCAAGGAGATAAAGCCAACCAAAGACCAGCCTCCAAGACTTCATTAGGACTATTGGGCCATCATTATCTTTTATTACTCTATGCTTTACGCAGCAAAAGCAGCAATTTTGTCCAGGGGCTACGAAGTTGGTGATCACGACGCTGCCCAGATAGCAATAGGTCATTTATTGATCCCTGATAAATTAGAAAGAGTGGATTTAGAGATTCTTAATCAGTCGCACAAAATCTTTGACGATGAATATGTGCATTATTTTGAAGACGCCAAAACAGAGAGCCACATCGCACGATATTCGGCAATTAAAACATATACTGAAAGAAGACTGCAGGAGATATTTGACAATGCGACCAAGTTTGTGGCAAAGATAAGCTTGATCTTGAACGACTATTAGGCATTCTTTTTGAAGATGGGGACGCCAGGATTCGAACCTGGATCCGATGGTCTCTTCAAGCTGCTGGAGCCATCCATACTAACCGGGTTATACTACATCCCCGACTGTAAAAACAGCTGGATGAGTTCTTATAAATCTTTGTAGTCATTATCGTTGATTGCCGAAGAATTTACTTCTGCAGACTTTTACAGCTTGCCTACCAACCCAAACCGCTGCCGCACTATTTCTTTGCTTTCTTCAAACGAGGCTCCCTTGTAGCATATCAAAAAATTACTATACCAAACTATACCTGCCGCAGCATCATTGCTTACTGACAACATCCTCGCGATTTTCTCGATGTCACCGTACGTCACCCTGATGATCGGTATTGACACGTTGATATCTGCAATAAATTCCGCTGTCGGTGGACGCGCTACAAATGCTGTTCTTTCAATCATTAGGTCTAGAAGTTCCTGCGATTTCTTTCTGTCAAAACTCCTTGCCTCTATCGAGGCAGCGCCATCAAATGTTCTGATCAGCGTGACGTCAATTGCTGGAGGATAGTGAAAACCAGCAAGAAACTCTCTTCCCGTTTCACAGCGCGGAGACGCGAATTCGAGCTGACTGTCTTGGCAGTGATGCGCAACCTCCTCCAAGGTTGATTGCAGCGAGCCAAGTATGCTCAGCATATGCAGATTTCGGTACTTGTGCACGAGCATATTCCCACAGCGATACTCTGGATTGTGCATAACGATAGTGAACACACTGCGCTATCCTTAAATAGCCTTCGCCGATGATTCATGCGAGGTGCCTGATGGTTCATCCCTTGATTGGTCTTCATGCAACATTGGGTGAACTTGGTGTATTCGCGTTTCTTTGGATGTTTGTTGAACTCCTGAATCCAGACGAGCAACGATTGCGAAGAGCGAAGATTGCGAGCTTCTTTGGCGTTATTTTTTTGGTTGCAAGCTGGCTGACTGGCGGATATTATTATGTCGTGCATTACGGCGAACACATCAAGCCGGTGATCAAGGAGGGACCGGCACCATGGGCTCATGGCATTGTGATGGAAGCAAAGGAGCACATCTTCCTGTTCCTGCCGTTTTTGGCAATTGTTATCTACGCGATCGTGCATTCAATTGGTGGCCTCTTGATCAAAGACAGAGCATTGAGAAAGAGCGTCCTCACACTGGTGGCACTTACGGTGCTCATAGGTCTGGGAATGGCGCTGATGGGCTACACTGTCTCAACAGGCTTTCGCGTTGCGCTGGAGGCGATGCACATTGGATGAAGAGCGGTTACGACGCGTCATTCTTGGTTGCATGGCCACACTTGTCTTCATTACTGCGATTACTATTGCGGCAGAGTATATTGCAGCGTTAAAGGACTGGCTCAAGGCGTGGTTCTTCCATCACTGGGTTGGCAAGGGCGTGCTGGCGTTGGTTGTCTTTATCATTTTCGCATTCGTTATACGACTGCCCGCGGCATCAGACATTCGGAAGCTAGTCAACCTGCTGACGATGACGGTCGTGGTTTGCGGCTTGGCAATCTTGTTATTCTTTGTCTGGCATTTTTATTCATAGCGAGTGAAAATGAAAGAAACCATCATTAGAGGTCGCAACTGTGTCTTGCGTTTTCTTTATGCCAGAATGCTGAAGCCATTCTTGTTCCAACGTGAACCATCTGCTCGAGCATGGGGTGGTAATATACAAACAGAAGCTGTTAGCGCTGATGCAATATAATGATTACATATATCGGTATAGTAAATACAATCTTGCAACCTTTGGAAGTTTATGCTTGACGAAGACATACTCGATATCTTCTTTGATGTTCTCGACTGGAACAATCTTGCTTGCATACTTCTTGTCAATGAGCGAAACAACCTCCTTCGTCAACATTTCGCATTTTTTGCCATCTTCGATCCCGGCCTGCGAGAGCGATTTTCTGATTGCCTTAAATATTTTAAACGGCGAGAATCTTTCCCTTCGGCCATCACGCTTGAGCGCCCGTTTCACTTTTAAGCCCCTCATGTGGAGGAAAACCAGGTCATAGTAGCGTGCGGCTTGCGTCATTTTTCTCTTTTTGAACACCCTCGTGACAGTTCTCCTAATGTCCTCAACGCTGATCAGCCTCTTTCTGCTCTTACTCAGTTCAAAACAGACCTCGTAGGTGACTGCTGTTACACGTGTCTCTTCGTGCTTTCCGAGATGATGCAACGTCTTTGCGATGGACTTTTTGAGCTTCTCTTTATCAAACCGTTCAATGAGGCGATCGCTTTTCTTCACCAGTTTCTTTTGCAATGATAAATCATTTCTTGAGAGCATATTTCACCACCGCCATCAATGTCATAATTAAGAGCGAAATAATAATCGAAGGCCATAGCATATATTCTGCGACTGCTGTCAATATCCAAACCCCAATGGCCAAGAGCGCAACGCCTGTGCAGAGGCGCATCTTTCCCTTGTGCTCATGACGCCAGCTCTCAAGTTTCTTCATGCCCAGGCCAGTGTACGCAAGATATATGATCACAAGCAACGGAAGGACGAAGACAAGGTTGTAGAAGAGGAGCAATGGCATAGCAGTCACGTAAGCATAGCCACCCTGCGACATTAACGTAAGGACTGCGAGATACGGAGCGCCAGTACAGGGGAGTTCGATCAATGTCAGAGCAACACCGAACGTGAAGCTTGCCAACAAGCTCGCGTGCGTTCCTGCGGCTTTTTTTTCTATGTACTTGACGAAGCGCGCCGGGATCGCGAGCGAGTACCAGCGACCATACCAAAAGAAATCCTTGATTTCGAGGAAACCTGCGATGATAATCAAGATGCCGACCACGAAATAGAGGAACTGGCTGATGATGATGACGTTTCTGATGAGGTTAAAGACGCCCAGAAGCGTGAGGCCGCCTACGAGATATGTGACATAGACACCGGCGACGTAACTTGTCCCGTTGGTGATAATTGCGCGCTTATTCCCTGCTTTCAAGAGCACCGTCAAGAGCAAGATGAGAACGCCGATAACACAAGGATTGATAGAATCTATGAGCGCCAAACCCACAATAATTGGTAACGAGAGCGTTGGCGCCTGGAATGCCTCAATATCCAGCACCTGCGCCTTGACAAGGCGGAGTGCAACTACCAATAGCGCAACGAATAATAAGAACCTTTTCATTCAGCCTCGCCCCAATGCCGGGAATTTTATTGGGTTTGCTTGCAGCTCGAATTCAATCTCAGCTGGTGAACTACTATCGAAGACGAGAACAATGACCTGACGATCAGTCCAAACATGGTCGCGGGACGCTGTGCTTTGCTTGCCGTTGACGAGCATCTTCCAAGACGCCAGGGTGCCGTCAGGACATTGGTCGCCATTCCTCTTATCAAAGGTCACGTCATTCGCAAAGGGTATACTGAGTTCATCAAAGAATGCGCCTAATGTCAACGGTGTAGCTTGCAGTATTTTCTTCTGCTGGTTCTCATAGGGCAAGCGATCGTGCCAGTGTATCACGTTTTTTTCCTCGTGCGTATGCGACCTTTGAAGTGAACCCTTTTCAATAGGCAAGCGGACGTCTTCGTTGCAAATCTTTATTGGAACATATGCGTGGATGTGGGCTTGCCAGAAGCATTGATCGTTTGTGCAGACGACGACGCCGCGACTGGCTGCTCCTGATTTTATAGTGGCATAAAGTGAATAACCGATACCAAGGATTGCAAGAGCGACAATTGTAAGCACGATGCCTGTTTTTATTTTTGCCTTCTTTTTCTGTTTGCTCCGCATATCGAAGTACCAAACGATCGCAAGAATAACAATTGCGATAATGCCTCCGATCACAAACGCATTGTCCCGTGTTTTGCTTACACCAATGGGGAGCGTCTTACGTACCGTGTTTCCCTCATGAACAAATTCAACGTGGACTTCTTGGGGGCCACCATACTTGAATGTATATTCAGCGAGGTAGTTGCCTGGTGTTGACTCTCTTGCTGGAAGTTGCTCGCTGAGGCCAACGTCGTGCTTGTCAATTGTCAATGCCACATTAAGGTTTGCCAGCGGAGCGCCGTGCTTTGCGATGCGCGTTTCAAGAAGAACAAGCGAGTCTTTTGTCGGCTGTAGCGGTGTCACGTCAATGCTGTAGCCTTCTGATGATTCTTCCTCGTCCTTATGAGCGTAAAGAGCGCTGATTAAAAGAATAGAAGTCAGAAACGTTAAAGCAATAAACCTCTTTTTCATTGAGACATACCTTCTTCTAACGGTTTATTAATTTTGCGACCTACTCAGTAGTTCCGAAAGACCAAAAGTGGAAAACGAATCCTCTGGGTCGTCGAAATATGGCGTTTGAGCGTCAAATAGCATCTCTTGCTGTGCGAGCTTGAGTTGTTGCTGTCGCCAGTAGGCCAACCGTTGCTTGAGGCGTGATACATTAGGTTTTGTTTTTCGCCATTGTTTGAGATACGCTATCCTTTTGTCCTTGTTTTTGGAGAGCCATGCCCTATTCATGGCAAGAACCTTCTCGTGATGAGATTCGCGCCACTGCCGTTTGCGTTCCAGTTGGCGTTCTCGCCGTTCTTCTGGGAGTACTCTTTCTCTTTTGATGGTATCTGTAAAAATAAACCTAAATGCACGTAACGCCTTTTGCTCCTGCCTAACGGCTGCTGTTTGATGTAACTCTTGGAACAGGTGGGACCTGCCCTGTTCACGTTCGAGCTGGTTCCAACGCTGGAACTCTCGATCTTCGATAGATTTCTGGAAGAAAATCTTTCCGCACTTGGCACATTTATATTTCCGTCTATGAGAAAGAAGTACAAGACCATAGTAGCAGTGTGGACAGCGTGGCATTTCATCGAGGTGGAATTTGAGATTAATAACTTCTTCGTTTGATAAATAGTTACAGAGGAGTGGTCATAAGAGTATTTATAGATAAACTGTTGATGAAAATGCATATTTCGGGGGGTTAGGATATGAAAAAGAACAATCAGACATTAGCAATCTTATTTAGTCTACTTCTTTTAGGAGCCTTGATAACGGTTTTTGCCCTTGAAGACGTTGCTCTCACAACATCGGAAGAAAACGATCCCACCATAATTCAGACAGATTCTAAACTGGTAGTTGAACAAGGCGCACCGGTTACGAATTCACAAGAGGTACTTGAAGAATCGTTAGAGGAACAACCAGAACCAGTAGCGATAGCCCCTCAAGAACCAATGGTTGAAACACAACCCCAGCTTGCCACCATTGTAGGCGGGAAATCTATTGATGACGATTCGTATACGAGAGAATATTTGCGACTTCGTGGATTCTTCGGCAACCTGCCGTTAGAAACTGTAGATAAGGATAATGGTGCAGTTTTTAACGCTGGTAATGTCCCTGAAGATATCAAAGGGTTTGTTATCAATGACAAAATATACGCAATCCATCTAATCCTCTGTACTGAAGAACATAACTCTTGTTATTTTCGGGTGAACGGTGTGCCAACTGGTCAGATAACGACGAAAGACAGTGACGTAAATGACGCAGCCAAATCTTTCACTTTGGAAGAAGAGTATCGATTAGAAGTCAACTCGATACAATTTAACTACTGCGGCACTTATCGTTTTTGTGATATGCGACATGAAGCGCATGATGTTGTCAACGTTAGTATCGTAAATACCAATGATGAATAAAAAGATCTTATTGATATGCGAACTGCTTGTATTACTTTGGATACCCCTTGTTGAATCGGTCTTTATTGAGCAAGACGTATCAAGTAAACTCGACACTCAAGAGTGGGTAAGAGTTACAATAATGTTAGAAAACATGTCGTCCGATGAACTATTGAGCCAACTAGGTAATAATTTCATCTTAGAAAACAAAGATTATTTCCGTGATAAATGGATTGGTGGAAGAATCAATCGTGCTGGACTTCAAATAATTCAAAATGAAGATCAGGTCAAAGCTGTTACATTGCCTCAAGTGGCGCGAAGTGCTACTATAGAACCATGGCAGAGAAATGATAACGAAAGTGTAGTTAATGAACAAGAAAAAAGTAAAAATTTACCGTTCGTGGAGCAAGAAGTAACAGACAAACTTACTACACAAGAGTGGGTGGAAGTGAGTATAACATTACAAGATAACATCTCTTCTTCAGAAATAGTAAAAAGGTTAGGAAATAACTTTGTTCTAGAGAGTAAGGATTATTTCCGCGACAAATGGATAGATGGAAAGATAAACAGTGTTGGACTTCAGTTGATACAAAATGATGGCCGTATCAAAGGTATCGTTATAAGTCGCGTGTATAGCACAAATAATCTAAAGAGAGGTGGTGGGTCTACTGTAGAAGTATTGGTCTTAATATCAATAGTATCCTTTGTCTTTTACCTTATATGGAGACTCTTAATTAATCCTAGACGTGAACGTCTTCATTTGCTGTTAACAGTTTTGTTAGTTGTCATTATCCCACTAACACAAGCAAGATTCATTGAACCAGAAGTATCAAATAAGCTCAACACACAAGAATGGGTAAGAGTAAGTATCAAAATAAAAAATGCCTCTTCTGATACGATTTCAAATGTGTTGAGTAACAACTTTATCCTTAAAAGTAAAGACTACTTCCATGATGAGTGGATCGATGGTGAAATAAACCGTGCTGGATTTGAGCTGGTACGTAATGATGCTCGTATAGAGAGTATAGTGGTGGCACGAAGTGCTACGTTTAATACAGCCCCCATTACGTCGGAAAATATAAACCGTACAAAAACATTTATGTTTGTCTTAGTAATCTTCATTTTTGTAATTTTGCTGTACACTCTTTTGAAGTTGTTTAAATCAAAGCGTAAGCGCCTTCATTTGCTGTTAACAGTTTTGTTAGTTGTCATTATCCCACTAACACAAGCAA
>CAYJXL010000039.1:11175-11280 GCA_964374125.1 Candidatus Woesearchaeota archaeon
ACTTTATCCTTAAAAGTAAAGACTACTTCCATGATGAGTGGATCGATGGTGAAATGAACTACGCAATCGGAGCAGAGCTCCGGCGTATCACTAAAAAAGAAGTAA
>CAYJXL010000040.1:0-11213 GCA_964374125.1 Candidatus Woesearchaeota archaeon
AATAAACTCAATAATATAATTTTAGTGATAAATAATATTTTCCTGACGCTAACTTTACAGCTCACTCATCCAAACCATTTCCCCAGTCCTTCTTGTTTCTCCACCTCTTTCCCGAAGATGCTCTCAATTCTCCTTTTGGTGATCTCTAAAGACTGCCGCAAGTACGGCGACAGGTTGTACTTCTCCGCCAAGCTCAGGCTCGGTTCAAGATACTTAATGATGCTTCCCTCAGCAACTGTAAAGATAATGTTTCCCTCGCATTTCAAGCACCGTCCAATCAACGGCGGTCTTCGATATTTCTCGTTGCATTTCACGCAGCGAAATTGTTGGGTCGAAAACTTTCTCAGGTTGCCGCGAATGTCGCGAATGAAATGGCGCTCGATAATCTGCTTCGCCACGTCCACGCAGTCAACAGCCCGTATCTTATTCGCAATGTCCATCTGTCCCATAACCTTCTCTTCCATCGTTGGCAATGCCTTGTAAGCGCTATACCTGACACCGCCATTGATATCATCTGTGTTATGTGTGAAACCATAACCCTCATATTCTCCTGGTGTCCCCAAGCGATCCTTCAATCTTTCAACCTTTACCTCATTCGGGCTTTTGTACTGTAATGCAGCCTCATAAAGCTCAAGAGAATAATTCCATGCAACATCCATGTCAAAAACCATGTCGTCAACTTCTTTTGGCAAAATCCTCGATGTCAAAACCAACGGAGCGTCCTGTGTCGCGCCGCGATGATCTGGCAAGTATTTCCGTGAAAAATTAAGTAGCATGTCCATCAGCAGCATTATTGCCGACTCGTCTCCATCACATTGCCCAGTCATAATTCCATTAGCAATAACAATATGATTATCGACGTTTAGACAATACGAAACATCATTCCCGCAGTGTTTGATTGATTTTATCTTCGGGTAAGCGAATAATGAGTCGTTTAGTATCCTCGTTCCATAAGGTTTCATTTTGGATACGACAGTCCTCAAAGTCTGTTGTTTCCTTGTTAAACTGAACCCAATGTGCTGCAAGAATGTAACGCACGAATTACTAAGAACTATCAATTTTATGCTTGTGAACAGTGGAATCTCCCTTCCTTTCTTAATATAAAATTGCTTTACCTTTGGGCCGGGCATCTTTGTGTATATAGACCTTTTAGTTAAAATGCCGTACCTTCGCAAAGCAAACTCAATATCGCTAATCAGCCCATCATTTACACTATTGCAGGTGACTCTCAAGTCAGATAGGCTTACCAAACCACCCCCGTCGAAGTAGCCTTGCAAGAAATAACGAAGCTTGTTCTTTGGAAGGTTCAAAATCAAAGAAGGAATCTTCTTTGTACGCGCATCCTTTCCCGCATCGAGAATATGCACAAAAAAGTCATAGAAGATATGGCTCGAATATGTTAATCTCTCTTCATTTTCGAAACTCGGATCAAGATTGAAATGTTGTTTCACAGTGCGCCTTATCCTATCTCGAATTTCTTTTTCAGATGCCGCAAAATCAACTTGATAGTGCCCCTTGCCGTCAGTTTTTTTTCGAGAAAAACCTTCCGCGATATACAACCCAACAAGGTTAAGTACGTCTTCATTTAGGGGGATCTTTACAGGCATGCTAACCCTATCCCTCTTCATTCCAATAAGTCTCCCAAGAGGCAAATCTTTAACTGGCAGGTTCACAAGCAATAACATCTGTGGGAGCAACGCTAATGGAAAGCTGTCTCTAATTAAGTAGTTATAAAATGCTTTTCTTGCTATCCCTAATTTTTCAATAAACATTTTCAGTCCAACACTATCAATGATAGAATCCACGAACCTTCGCACACCTCGTATGTGCATAGATGGATTCTCGCGATAGTGCCATTCAAGATCGATGAAGGTGTGATCTATTTCATCCACAAGATAGTGTAAAGGAGAATACAGCATGTCTCCTTCTTTCAAGTTATCTGCCCGTATTTTTATCAGCAAACCGTCTTTGAGAACGCATAGCTTATGGCTTTCAGTTACCTTTAGGACCCTCCCATCTTCAGCCACTATTTCGAGTATTGGCCTCTGTGTATGTTTAGTGAACTCAAATACAGCCACCTTCTCAACCCTATTTGTGGTAGGATCAAAACCCAATGTATAAATGTTATCCACACACTTTCCAAGTGTACCGAAACTATCCAACAATACTACCGGCTTAAGATTCTCAACAAACCCCCCTATCTTTACGTTCTGCCATATTCCATTAATACATAAGGGAATAGAGGTATTGTAATCAAAGCAATCTCTCCTCATAATCGAATGAAAGCAGGGATGCGCCAAAAAACCCTGGGTCTTCGAAAACCCGATCACCCGTCCGACAATTCCCGCAGAGATGTGAGGCGCTAGTCCGACAACATAATGGCCAATCACGTCGTCAGGGCTCTTCAAGTTATAAAAGGGCCTTTCTCCATAAATTGAAACCAGTAAGTCGTCAATGAACTTTGTCGTCTTGAACAGCACATCCCTCGGGCTCTCTTCCAAGCTCTCATCAGAGCAGGGCAAAACAACGTCCTGCATCTTCAATTCCAAGATCTGGTTGCCATCAGCAAGTTCCTCTCCATAGATGTCATGCGTGTAACCTAAGGCATGGAGTTTCTCCAATGAAGTCATAACTTCCTTCGGCTTAAAATGGGTAAGCGGCATCTCAGTCATGTCGTATCGGATCGTTCCATCTTTGTTGACGTACAGGTTGTACTTCGCTCGTAGGACTCCCTTGGCAAGATGCTCGAGCACATGGTCTTTGTTGCTTGTTCCTCGCACGCCCTTGATAAGTTCAGGCGCCCCGTTTAGTCCCAAAAGCTTCGTCGCGGAAGTGAGATGCTGCTTGATGTCAAGCTTCATCAAACGATAAGGTTCCGCAACAGCATGGCATTTCGTCGCGCTGGTTCTGTTGCATTTAGGACAAAAGAACACGCGCGCAGTTTTCTCCCCGCACTGTCCACACACGCCATAAATCGATTCAAGTTTGCACCTCTCGCAGATAAAAAGTGGAAACTGCGCCTCAACAAATCCTTTCTCAAGCGCACTCGCAAAGCAGCGCATGCGGCCGCCTTCATCGCCGACAGGAAAAAGAATATGCGGGCTGCCAGTCATCTTGCGCATCTTCGCTTTCTCAGGTCTTCCCATGCGCGCCCCAATGGAAGTCCCGGATTTGTCGCGAAATGCAAGTTCCTGATTTAGCATCGCAAGGACTGACTCTCGCTCAAGGTTCACGTTGGTCAAGCTAATGCGCAGCGCTTCTGCCCACTCGCCTTCTACAACCACGTACTCCTGCGCAACGCACCGGTGCGGAACGCCAAGAAGTTCGATGATGCGCTTCAGCTCGAAACCACCAGCCCCGAGTGGAAGAACGATCTTTTTCTCCTCGATATTTGCCTTTGCATACCACCGGTAAAGTTGCACAAACTGATCTTTTGTAAGCTCAAGCCATCGATAAGTGTATCGTGGATGAAGCGGCACACCGAAGGTTTTCGAAAGTAAAATGGCCGTTGCCGCATCAATGCGCAATGAAGGGCATGCAAACAACTGGGGCAGTACTTTCTGAAAGTCCCCCACATCTTTGCCCTCAACTGCCTTTCGCAATTCCAATGCCCACCATTCCTCGCAATATCCTGCAGGTACAAGGACATGATTTCGATTGAGAAAGTCCCCATAGTTAATCAGGATATCGCCCAAGTGGATGATTTCTTCAACATCAGGAACCAGTTTGCGCGCCTCCATGGCATCTTCGACAAAACAAACATCGCCATTCTTCAGTTTCACAATGGGCCCCTCAACCTCGTCGCACACAGCAATCACCGAAGATTTCCCCGGTCGCTCAACCTTGAGTTGCGTGCCAATCGCAATAAATTTCTTCACGAGAAACATCGTCGCAGGATGAATCGCTTGGCAGGAGAACCCGGAGTTTCTTCCACGCCCATACCGCAAGCGAAAGCCGCCCTTGGCAAGAGGATAGGTAAACACAGGCCTCCCAGCTACCAAGTCTTTAATGAATGTGTAGTCTGGCTTTATTTTTTCATCGCTTTTAACAACCGCCTCCTGTTGTTTCGATTTGATCTGCTTCTGAAGTTTGAGAAAGTCGTCCAAGAACAGCCAATGCTCCATGCCCATTCCTTTCCCCCACTTGCTCAGGTTCTTCAGGAGCTTCGGTGCTTTCTGGCAAAGCCCTTCACCAATAACGAGGCAAGGCCCGTTGCGTATGCGATCTGTTTCAATGCGATCGAGGCCCTTGTAATTGCTCACCTCAATTTTTTCAGACGGATCGCCGTCAATCTGAACTGGCAAATGACCAACCATGAACCGAATCTCGTCTTCTGAAGGCAGATACTGCAGGTTGTTAACGCGTTCATGATAATCATACAGCTCCGTCACCATGTGATTGATCTCTTGTTCGTCAGGATCGTAAGTCTCGTACCCCATGTGCTTTCGGACATAATCTCCAATCACAACTGACATGCTCGCCCCTGTGCCGCCGGCGCTTCGGATCGGCCCGGAGAAGCACAGCGCAAAATAATCCTTCCCGTCGCGGCGTTTTCGAATCTTTAGCCCCGTGAATCCCTCAAGTGGCGAGGAAACAACGCCATTGGTGATATACGCAATGCCGACGCGGATGCCGATCTCCATTGCCTCTGTTTTGTCCTTGAATTTGCAGAGCTTTTCTTGTGCGACTTCAAGCGCCGCAGTTAAAGCCACTCGCCAGTCCTGCGCGTCATACTGCTTCTCCAATTCCAATATTCGCGGAACCAAGTTCGTGCCGACAATGTGAGGCGCGGCAACGCTGATAAGCCCTATAACGCGCTCCACCATATTCTGCGCAAGCGGCGTCTCAACCTTCATCTCAGGGTCAAAGCCTTTGTTCTTGCATTTGTTCGCAAGCGAGTACATGTCTGCCAGCTGCGCGTCAATCTCCGCAAAATACTTGTCATAACTCATCTTACTGGTCATAACTCATCTTACTGGTCAAAACTCATGATGGTAACCTGCTGGGTCTGGAAATGGAACAAGGGAACTTTGCAAGGGTCCGGATTGTTTCCAGTTTTTTCCTGAAAGTCAGTTTTTGACTGCCAGCAAGAGCAATTAATTGTTAAGACGCCGTTATAATGGGAAACGTCTGAACGGTGCATCTCTCCGCACACAAAGATATCCGGCGTTTGGGTGATAACAAGCGCATCTTCATGATTCGTGGGAACATAGATGGTTGAACTGTAGGTGGGGGCCAAGTGTCGCTTTTGCAGCAATAGTCTAAGCACGTGGGATGGATTGTCTCGGGCTTTGCTTGCGCGAAGCATTGGAATCGTGTCAACGTAATAATGAAAGCTCGCGCCATGATACATGAGCACGTGAAATCCTTCAAAGTTCGGAGTCGAGTGAATGGTGACCATTGCAGGGTTGCTCACGAACAATACATTCGAAAGCTCCCAAAGGGGCGCTGCAAAATCCTTGTCAAGCACAGGCTGGGGTTCTGCCACGCGTATCGAATCGTGCTGTCCAGGGCAGATGATGATCTGCACATCTTTGCGGATCTCACGAAGGAGCTTCGCCAGCACGGTATATTGTTCACGAATGTCCTTCAATTGTAGGTACTTTTCCTGGTTCGGAAAGACGCCAATGCCGTCAACGAGGTCTCCGATAATGAAAAGGTACCTTACTTTTAGCCCGAGCATTCGCTGCTGCTCATCACCTTCTTTGCCATTGAGCCAGCGAATGAGCTTGCAAAACTCATTCTCTAAGAACATGGTAGAACCTACGTGAATATCTGAAATAAAAGCCGCATACGCATCATCATGACAGCGCTTCTCAGTAATGTGAGAAACTTCAGGGAAAAGAATATTTTTCGCAAAGATAAAATTATCTCGGAGTGTTCCAACAACGCCGATGACTTCATCAAGGCACACAAGTTCCGCAATGTGTGTAAGCTCGCTTGAGCTCTTGTTGATAAGAACGCGAATAAGCCCTGTCGCGTCTTCTAAACGTAAAAGGATATTGCCATTCTTCGTGACAGTCCTGTCATACACAAGGCCAATAACGCCAGCATCGCGAGAGTCGCCGCCCTGCCCCAAGCGGTTGATCGAAGAAACATTTTGTAGTTCTGGTCGTAGTTGAAGAATCTTGCGAAGGGCATCGTATCGTGACTTGAAGATGTTGACAAAATCCTTGAACTCGAGCTTTCGTTCTTCAGCTTCAAAAGATCGCATCACTTTGACTGACAAAAAGGGAATCTGTGTCTGTGGCGCGGGAAGAACCGGCTCCTGCACAGCAATGGGCTCGGGCGCTTGTAATGCGCCATTGACTGCTTGCAAGAACCGCCGGTAAGGTTCCTGCTTTCCGCTTCGCTCAAACACAACCTTTGTCTTGTCAAATTCCATCCAGTCAACTTCGACGCGGCGCTGTAGTAATGAAAGAACATCACCGTTGAGTACAAGCGGCCTTCGGTCATATTGCAGTAAATCAATCTGCTCAAAGATCGAGGGATACTCTGCAAGAGAAGCAACAACGTCGGGACTAAGAAGTATGCCTTCTTTCAGAAATCCTTCAATGCTGTGCATTATAGTCCAAGACCCTCCTTCAACAACCCTGTAATGGTAAAAACCGTCGACTCTGGCAATGTTAAGCTGATCTCCCTCGTTCGTCCATACCTCCCCTTGCTGATAACCTTTGCATTAACAACGCCCAACATGTCTAGCTCTGCTATGATGTCTCCCAGTCGTCGTTGCGTTAGTGGTTCAATGCCGCAAGCAATGCAGTTCCTTCGGTAAGTCTCATAGACATCACCAGTGAATACCCCCTTCTCCAAGCCCTTGCAGACGGCAATGACGCTGTAAAGCGTTAGCTTAAACTGTTTAGGCTGCATGGTAACGCTGTCAATGATGCGATCTTTCTCGATTTTTTCCTCTGCAATGTCAATGTCTTCCACAAGGATTTTGAATTGATTCTTCCGCTCCGCAACCTCCCCCGCAACGCGCAACAGCTCAAGTGCTCGACGCGCATCCCCATGCTCGCGCGCAGCATATGCAGCACACTTCTCAACAACCCCCTCGCTGATCACATGTTCACGAAACGCGATGCTGACGCGCTGGCGAAGGATTTTCTCAAGTTGCACGGCATTATATGAGGGAAAGACCATTTCCTCCTCGCTTAAGCTGCTCCTCACCCGCGGGTCGACATTGTCGACAAACATCAAGTCATTGCTAATGCCAATAAAGCTAATCTCGCTGCCTTTAAGCTCGGAGCTCAGTCTCGTCAGGTTATAGAGGATATCGTCGCCAGCTTTGCGCACGAGTTGGTCAATCTCATCAAGAATAATAATAAGTATTTGATGTTTTTTATTGAGAAGGTTAATAAATATTCTATAGACTTCATCAGTTGGAAGGCCTGTTGGTGGTATCTCCTCGCCAAGCTCGCGTGCAACTTGCGCGATGAGCCGGTACTCAGTGTCCGCAACGCGCTTAAGCTTGCAATTAAGGTAAACAAGCGTCACTTGTTTGTTGTTCTTGTGCGCGATCTTCATGATGTTATGGGTGACGTACTTTGCCACGAGGGTCTTCCCTGTTCCAGTTTTTCCATAGATAAAGACATTCGAGGGTTTTTCCATGCGCAGTGACGGCGCAAGAATTCCCGCAAGCTGGTTGATTTGGTCGCCCCGATAAGGCGCGCTCTTGGGTGTATAGTTGCTCTGAAGCGATTTTTTGTTCTTGAAAAGCGAGGACTTGTGAAGATAGGTCTCTAAAAACTCTGTAAGTTTTTTAGTCATTGGAGGAAATACCAATCGAAAATATTTAAGGATTGTGCTACTCAAACATGCAAAATGACACCTATATTTCCGATGGAGAAGAAGATTTTACGAAAGTATCAAAAAATTTTCAATGTGTATTGTACAAACAATATACTTAAATAAACACCTACTATAATATATATTAAAAGGTATAGATACGCACGCAACCACTTGCATCAAAACATCGTAAAAACTATGAAAAATAAAAAAGAAAACATAATATGGTTTACATATATTGCAATATAGAAAAGCTTAAATAATAAATAATAAAAGAAAAACATTGAAAACACGAAAATTCAATTATTTCTCAACACCCACGCCAACAACCTGAATAAAACAAAAACCAATTTCCATGAGACATAAAGGTGTCCCCTAACAGAACTCAAAAACTTCAAGACGATAATCTATCAAATAGAGGCACATGAAATAGCGGAAAGATTTATAAAGAAATATGTACCCAGAAACACATGCCAGAAGAAGAAAAGAAGTATTCTAAGCAAATCTTAGGTAAGACTGTAGTCACCAAGTCAGGAAAGCGCTTTGGTGAAGTCGGAAATATCACCTTCGAAACAAGGACAGGGGAGCTCATTCACATTATCTTGAAAAACCCTACAAATTACACAGAAGGCCTCGAACTTGAAAAAGACCCAAATGGAGACCTTCTTATACCGTTTTCTTCAGTCATTGCAGTTGGCGACTTCGTCGTCGTATCTGAAGAAGATATAGCCTAAAATATGCCTTCTGGCAAGCTATTCCTATTCTGAATAAAAAAGCAGAATGAAGCACTCAGCCGCAAATGTTCTTCCCAAACCAAAAAAATCCATAAGAAACGTTCTTAAACCACCAAAATAACCAAAAGACCATGGCGCTTCACTACAAAGGAACAGAAGAGATCAAGATTCCAAAGAAACTCGTTGATCAGATCATCGGCCAAGATGAGGCAGTCAACATCATCAAAAAGGCATCGAATCAGCGTCGTCATGTCCTCCTCATCGGCGAGCCTGGAACAGGCAAGAGCCTCACAGGCCAGGCATTGGCAGAGTTACTGCCGAAGGAAAGGCTGGAAGACGTCCTTTCAATTCACAATGCCATTGACGACAACGCACCCATCATCAAGGTTGTTCCCAAAGGCAAGGGAATGGACCTCGTGAATCGATCGCGCCTCCAGGCAATGGGATCTATGCGCTCTCAAAACCTCGTCTTCTTCATTCTTGTCATGCTTGCGATTCTCACGCCATGGTGGGTTCGTGCAGAATATGGCGACATCATGGCAGCAGCTTCTCTCATTGGTTCAATGATCTTCCTTGCGTCTTTCGTTCTCTTCATGAATATCAATCGAAAAATGAAAGTTTCTTCAAAAGTGCCAAAACTCCTCATCGACAATTCCAGCTTGCACAAAGCACCGTTCTATGATGGAACTGGGGCTCACGCAGGAGCATTGCTCGGCGACTGCCTTCATGACCCTCTTCAGTCGCTACTAATTAATAATAAAATATTGAAGGTTGTGCAACAAAATAACCAATTACAGCTTCAAGAAAAATCACTCACCATAGTTAATAAACTGTTAAGTAAATACAAGGCTGAACAAATTACTCGCGGGGCATACAAAGCAACATTCCTCCCAGAGAACGAACTCAGTGTCCTGGGCGAAAAAAACAACGTCATTGAACCTGTCAAGGTCATTTCTGTTAATCAATACAAGAAAAAAGGAGACCTCGTTAGGATCACCACGGAATCTGGTAAGGAATTAGTCGTCACTCCCGAACACAAAGTCGCTATCAAACGCTTCGGCAAAATATTCTATAAAGAAGCAGCAAGACTAACAAGATTCGACAGGTTACTTTCTTTCAGTGCGTGATCTCTACGAGAAAAAAGAGAAATCACCCATTAACCTGTACAGTCTATGCAGATACAAAGATTTAAGAATAATGGGGTATAAACACAAGGATATATTGCGGCTGTTAAAGCTAACACAAACATCGTTCAACCTTTTGAATTTAAACGAATGAAACTCATCCCAGAACGCATAAAGAAGATCGAAAAAATACATTATTCAGGCTACTTGTACAACCTAACAACCTCCTCAGGTAATTTATTCGTAAACAATCTCCTAGTCAAGAACTCAGGAGGCCTCGGTACGCCAGCCTACGAACGCCTTGTCCCAGGCCTAGTTCATAAGGCCAACAAGGGAGTCCTGTTCATCGACGAGGTAAGCAGTCTCAGCCGTCATTCCCAGCAAGAGCTGCTCACGGCAATGCAGGAAAAAAGATATCCTATAACAGGGCAATCCGAACGTTCCTCTGGAGCCATGGTTCGCTCCGATCCTGTTCCAACAGACTTCATCCTCGCGGCAGCAGGAACCACAGAAACAATTCAGAAAATGCACCCAGCCCTTCGATCAAGAATTCGAGGGTATGGTTATGAAGTCCACATGAATACGATGATGGATGACACGCAAGAAAACCGCGATAAAATTGCAATCTTTGTTGCACAAGAGGTCGCAAAAGACAAGAAGATTCCTCACTTCACCAAGGAAGCGGTGGAGTGCATCATCCAAGAAGCGCGCGTTCGCGCAGGAATCTCGGGAAAGCTCACTCTCCGCCTCCGCGAGCTCGGTGGTCTCATTCGTGTGGCAGGCGATCTCGCAGTCGAAGAACACGCAAAGCGCGTGGAGCCAAAGCACGTCCTTCTCGGAAAGAAATCAGCGCGAACACTAGAGCAGCAAATTGTTGACAAATACATCGAAAATAAGAAAAAATACGAGGTAATTGTAACAACAGGCCATCGCGTCGGTCGTGTCAATGGGCTTGCAGTTATGGGCTCAGACAGCTACTTCTCAGGCATTGTTCTCCCTATAGAGTCTGAAGTCACTCCTGGCGGAAAGAAGTCAGAATTCGTTGCCACTGGCAAGCTGGGCGAAATAGCAAAAGAGGCAGTCAAGAACGTCTCAGCCATCATTCTCAAGTACTTCGGCCTGGACATCAAGGAGAAATACGACATCTTCATCCAATTTCTCCAGACCGCAAGCGAAGGCGGCGGCGTGGAAGGTGATTCAGCATCCATAGCAGTGGCAACTGCGATCATTTCCGCGCTCAAGAATATCCCGGTTCGTCAAGACACCGCAATGACCGGCTCATTGTCTGTGCGCGGCGAAGTGCTCGCCGTTGGAGGAGTCACGCAAAAAGTCGAAGCCGCAATCAAGGCTGGGATCAAGCGCGTCATCATTCCAAAAGCAAATGAGAAAGACATATTGCTAGGCAAAGAGGCGCTGGAATCAGTAAAACTAATCCCTGTCTCAACAATCCGGGAAGTTCTCGAAAACACGCTCGTCTGGAAGGGGAAAGAGGACATCTTAAAAAAGATGAAAGAGTAGACCGAGGAAGTTAATGGGTGATAGCTTTTTATCCTTGCTCTTTATGCTC
>CAYJXL010000041.1:0-10924 GCA_964374125.1 Candidatus Woesearchaeota archaeon
TAGAGGGATCTCTCTTGAAAACAAGAGAAATCACCCGTTAAGTTACACGGTCTAGTCTAAACCTCAGGTTTAAAAATCAGCTTTTCTTTCTTCTTTTATGGCTAGCACGTCCACGAAGATGTTTTTGGTTGTCTTTTTTTTAGCTCTTGCTTTGCGCATTGCTTTCCTGCCTTATGCGAAGTTTGAGAACGAGACGGCGAGGGACATCACCATTGCGCAACGAATTTTTGAAACTGGAAAGCTACCGCTTCATGGCGTCCTTGCGGAAGCGGATGAACATTCTGAGCAGCAGAGCTTTGGACCCGTTTACTACTATCTTATAGCCTTATTTCTCATGATTTACAATCATCCCTTTGCGGCTGTTTTTTTGATGGTTGTCCTGAGCATGCTTGCAGTTTTTCTTACGTATATCCTTGTCAAACGTTTTTTTGGTGAGAAGACTGCCCTTGTTGCTAGCGCCTTGTTTGCATTCAGCCCATGGTTCATTGCGTTTGTGTCATTGAATTTGATGACGCCGGCGATGCTTATTCCGTTTGTCTTGCTGTTGTTTTATTCTGTGTTCAAGATTGTTATTGAGCACAAGGATTTGTACTTTATTGTTGCTGCTGCTGCAAGCGCGATCATGCTGCAGTTCCATCTTTCTGCGCTGGCGATTATCTTTACGGCATTTGTCATTCTTGCTTGCTTACGGCCGAAGGTTTTTGTCTCGAAGTATGCTTTTGGCGGCGTCTTGACTGTGCTTGTTGTTTTTGTTCCCTTTTTTGCTTACAGCTTTCAGCATGATTCTTGGACCAATATCTTTTCATTTCTTTCGCATCGCTATGAAAGTTCGCGGCTTGAGAACATTTGCGACTCTATCGGGATACCCTTCATGCTTGCGACAACCTATTTTGGCAAATACCTGCTAGGCAGCGAACAAATCTTTCGCTCTGCGCTTGCGAGGTATGCGTTTTACTTGTTTGATGCGCTTATTGTTTTGCTTATGGTGTACGGCATATTTCTGACGACACGGAGCATTCTCGCGCATGCTGGTGAAGCGCGGCAGCGGGATTTTATTCTTCTTGCATGGCTTGCGATTCCCATTCTTGTTGCGCTTGTCAGCAGCAAAAACATAAGCCCGCATTATCTTCTGACGACGTACCCAACACAGTTTATCTTTCTTGGGCGCGCGCTTATTGATGTTTCACACCGGTTTCGAGCGCGATCGCTTGTTTTAACGGGCGTGGTATGCGCACTTTATATTCTTTTCATTCTTTCTTTCTTTGTCTTTCTCCATAATAACGGCGGGACAGACGGCATTTATGGCATCCCTCTTGAGGCGAAGATCAATGTTTTAGAATATCTGCAACATCATGGAATTTCTGATGTTTATTTCTATGGGCATGTGAAGGGAGATTACGAGCTTATTGCCGCGGTTTCTTTTCCCCGCATTACAGTGCAAGCTTTGCCTGAGATCAAAGAGGGGCTGCAAGGTTATCTTGTTCTTGACCTTTACAGCCGGGGCAACTTTGCGGAACAGCGACTTTCTGAGCGCGAAAAAGCAATTTTGAAGAAATATGAGACGACGAAGATTGGCCAGATCAGCATTGTTCACTTCACATAAACGCTTTTAAACTGATTGGCGTGTGGAGACCTTATGAACCGACGTTTACTTGATATCGTTGTTTGCCCTACATGCAAGGCTTCTGCATTCAGCTACCGAAGGCTTTCAAGAGCACCAGAGGACGCAGTTCTTTTGTGCCGACGATGCAAAGAGTGGTATATCATTGAAGATGGCATCTTGGAGCTTTTACCGAGCGCACTCAATGACGAGCGGAGGCGCATGTTCTTTGATAAGCACCGAAGGCAGATCATGGCCTTGCGTGTTGCAAATTTTCGAGATGTCCCTGAAGATGCAGCTTCCCAGCAGAAGAAATCTCAGATGCACTTTTTTGACGAATTTTCTAGCCACTACATTTTGGAGACGCACACGTTTTGGAAAGCATATTATTCCTTGTTTTTTGAGAGATTTTTTCATAGTGTTCCTCAAGGCTCGTGGGTTCTGGATGTCGGTTGCGGCACAGGTTTAGGGAGCCTGCCATTTTTTAGCGGAGACTACACTGTTGTTGGCGTTGATCTTTCGCGAGAAATGCTGAAAAAGGCGATATCACGCATTCCGATCAAGCAACGCAATCGGCATATGCTCTTTGTTGCTGATGCTGAGCATCTTCCGTTCAAGCCAAATCTCTTTGATGTATGCATCGGCATGGGCATTCTCCATCACGTGCATGACCTGAAGAAGGTCGTGCGATCTGTGGCTTTCTGCCTTAAGAAGGGGGGGATATATGTTGGACACGAGAACAACAAGACACTTTTCCGTCCACTTTTTGATCTTCTCATGAAGGTGCATGCGCTTTGGCATGAAGAAGCAGGAGAGGAGCAGCTTCTCTCGGCCCGCGACTTGCAGCGTTTATTCCGCGGGTTTCATGTGAATGCGAGCACGCACGTTTTTTTACCACCCCACTTTTTCAATTTTTTTCGACTGCCGATAGCCAAAAAGATTCTTCATGCGACTGATAAGCTTTGTTCAAATATTCCTGTCCTCAAAAACAATGGGGGGACTATTGTTTTCCAGGCGAGAAAAGATTAGAGACTATACAAGCAGATGTTTTCAGATCTTGTAATCTCTTTCAGATTACACCCATTAAACTTGCTGCATGATGGGGCATATGCGATTATCTGCGTCGTGTTAAAATGGCGCATCCTTTCCTTCATCTCGTCGCATTCAAGAACATTGAGGTTTTTTTCGAACAAGTCCAGTTCCGTTAAATAGCCTATACTTGCAATGGGCGGCGACCATCCTTGTGCTGTTGAGAGATTCTTGTAGATTGATCCGTAGGTGTAATACGCTTTGCTGTATGACGCTCTAAATGGTTCGCCGGCAGGGCCGAATATGAGATAGCGACCGGTGACATTGTCCATGATCTTGAGCATTTCGTTATCGAGAGGCGTGTGTTTTGTGAAATACGGTGTTGCCACAACGTTGACCATGACACTTGCTATTGCACCTAGCACTATGAGAACTGCTGCTATCCTCGCAACAACCCCTTTGAGCTCACCAATTACCAAGATAAAGAGGAATGCCGTCTGGATTGCGAAAAACAGGATATACGGGTCTTGTGAGATATTCCTCAGGACCGGCACAAAAACGTGCATTTTTGTGAAATAGATTACAGCCAATACGATTGATGGGGCGAAGAATGCAAGACTTCGCACACTTATTTTTTTTACCTTCTTATAATAGTATAAAACTACCATGAACAACATGGGAACGATGTATGTGCCGATGTTTGTGAGCCAGCGATCTGGGCTAAAGTCAAGCGCCCTTTTTCCCTCATGGAACACAATCAGGCTTGACTGCGAAATGTTTGCCAGCAGCCCGATGAGCCACCATGACGAAAGCACGACTGCAAGCACGACTGCAAGCACAATCTTTCCTTTTTCCTTCCAGCCGTGCTTTTCAAGAAATAACCCTGCAAAAAGAATAGAAGCAAGTATGGTTTCTTGGTAGTGGGTTATCAACATCATTCCAAACACAACACTTGCGGCAAAGAACCACTTATCAAGATCTTTATTTCGGTATCTCCAAATTATGAGAAGCAATATTGTAAACAAGATCGTGTTGAGCATTGCATGGACCCTGCCGAGACGGAAAAAGTTGCCAACAGCGATTGCGTTTCCGAAGATGAGCGCGAATAATGCAACTGACCTTAATGGCGTGATCGCCAGCTTTTTTCCAAGATAGATGATTGCTGCTGCTGCGGCCACGAGCATTAAGATGACACTCAGGAAAAACGCGACTGTGACACTGCTTGTTAGGACATAAAGTGGGTAGGCGAGGATGTACCAACCTGGCGGCGTGACCAAGAACGTTGTGAATCCATTGTACCAGTAAGGACAGTATTCATAGAAACCACAGACTTTCAAAAAGTGAAGTTGCCCGAGATATGAAGTGAGGTCGTTTGTATAATCGAATGGAAAGTACTTCATGATTGTTGACAGATCAATGAGCCTGACAGCTACATTTGCCCCTAGTAGGATTATTGCGATAACAATTCCAACGTCTATGATTCTTATTTTCATGGCTTTTTTACAGGTCTTGTTATGAGCAGGCGAAGAATGTTCTTTACATAGTCTGCAATGACTGAGACTATCTGCACGCTCGTTTCTTCTTGCTCTTCCCACTCGACTGGTATCTCAATTATATGAAATCCACACCTTTGCGCAACGTAGAGAAGCTCTGTATCAAAAAACCACCGCCTGTCCTTTGTGAGCGGAATGAGCTTTTCGGCGACTGACTTTTTGATTCCCTTGAATCCACACTGTGCGTCGAGGACTCTTAGCCCGAGCACATATCGCAGCATAATATTGTATCCTTTAGAGAGCAGGTATCTTGATTGCGTTCTTCTTGCATCTGCTCCTTGGACGTAGCGAGAACCTATTGCGACGTCACACTTTCCGTCTCTCAGGAGGTCAAGCATTGTCGGTACTGAGTTTAGATTCGTTGCAAGATCAGCATCCATGTACATGACGATGTCTGCGTTGCTGTTTAACCATGTCGTGCTTAGCGACCAACCACGTCCTGGGTTGTTGATGTCAGAATATGCCACTTGCTTGTATTTTTTACCAAGATCTTTCGCCACATTTACCGCATCCTTTCTTGGCCCGTTGTTTGCGATGACGATCTTCCAGCTGTACTCGGTCAGATGCTTTTTGAAGAATTCGACTTGCTGTTGCACGCGTTGCTCGAGATGCGACGCTTCCTTGTAGTACACCGGGATTACAATATCCACCACTGGCTTTTTCGCCATAGCACGTCGTTTAGCGAGATTGATGCTAACCTTTATAAATAGTGTTGTGCGCAATCGGCTTATGGATGTTGCCGTTCTCTACTCTGGTGGCAAGGACAGCACCTTGGCGATAGAACACTGCCTCAAAAAGGAATGGAACATCAAGTACCTTCTGAGTGTCAAGCCAACGCGGACGGATTGTTTTTTGTTTCATTTTGCGACAGTGGAAATGACGAAGGAGCTCGCTCGGATTCTTGGACTTCGGCATGTTTACATCACGTGCAATGTTGCTGATCCCCGGCAGGAAGCTGCTCTTGTGCGCGAAGTTGTCAAGAACGATCCTGTTGACGCGCTTGTCTTGGGCGGGACAGGCTTGCAGGAAACACAGATCAAAAGCATTCGTGATGCTGTGTTTGAGGCAGGTGTTGAGGTCTTTGCAGCCCATACTGGCGAAGACCACGGAAAAATATTGTATGACTTGATCAAGCGGGGCTATGACATTCGGGTGACACAGGTTGCTGCCGAAGGCTTCAGCGCCAATTGGCTCGGTCGCAAACTTGACTTTGATTCTTATCAGGAACTTCAACGGCTTAGCGAACAGTTTGGATTTCACATCGGCGCTGAGGGCGGCCATTATGACACCCTCGTTGTTGATGCGCCTTTCTTCAACAAGAAGCTCGAGATCCTTGAATCGCAGCCGGTGATGGAAGGCCCATACTCTGGCTACCTTGAGGTCGTACGGTTCGATATTGCCGAGAAGAAGCCCATTATTAAACTCTCAAAACATTAGACTGAGAGCGCGTACCTTTTGTTTTTCATTGTTGCGTAGTCGAGTATTTCTATTGTTTGCGAGCCGCCTTCCAGCTGTTCCTGCAGCGCTTGTTTTGGGATCATAATTTTCTTCGGCCTGGTGCATCTATTCTGGCATGGGAGAGAGAAGCGGACTGCCTTGCCTTGCTGCACCAATGTCAACACGTTGGCAGCGCCAGATTCTCCAGGGATTACCGTGACAGCTACTTCATCGCCGCTATTTTCTGCGAACAGCACTGTTTCTTGCACATCATACGAGACAGCCCTTCCTGTTATCGGCTGTTGATTGGAAATCGCAGCAAGCATGATAATCAGGGTTGATGCAAGTAGTATGAGGCTAGCTTTCATGTCTTTTCCTTTTTCTTGGCGGATGAGCGACTATTTAAGATTTTGTGACAGGATATCCACAATCTATTTAAATGGCGTTGTGACCGATCGTTCATGGTCCTTGAGTCTATTACCACACCTGAAAAAGCAGAGAGACGGCCTTGGGACATGCTTTTCCTTGGTGCGATGTACGCAGCAATTGCGGTGTTTCTTGCGCTTTGGGTGTTCAAAGAGGAATCGAGCATTGTCATGATTCTTTTGACAGTCATAGCCTGCCTTCCGCTGTTGTATAACACTCTAAAATACGAAGAGGAGAAAGATGACGCCATCGCGAAAGAGTCTATTCTTCTCAAGGAACACGGCAGGGCACTTTCTTTTTTTATGTTCCTCTTTGTAGGGTTTGTTTTGGCTTATTCCCTTGCGTATATTGTATTGCCTGCTGATTTGGTTGATACGTTGTTCCAGGCCCAGAAGTCGACGATTGAGAAAATCAATGGAGACCTTACCGGGCAAAACTTTCAGTCTTTTGGCGCCGGTGCAAAATTGTTTTTTCAGATTTTGGCGAATAACTTGAAGGTCCTCATGTTCTGCCTGTTCTTTTCTTTTTTCTATGGTGCAGGCGCAATTTTTGTGCTGACGTGGAATGCGTCGGTTATCAGCGCAGCAGTTGGAAACTTTTTTCGCACGCGCATTGGCGAGTATGCGGCGAGCGCTGGATTTTCAAGCATTGGCTCTTACTTCCAGGTGTACAGCCTAAGCATCTTGCGCTACTTCATCCACGGCATTCCTGAGATTTTAGGTTATTTTATAGGGGCGTTAGCGGGGGGAATCATCAGCGTAGCAGTCATTCAACATGACTTTGGATCGACGGCATTCAAGCATGTTCTCAAGGATTCATTGGACCTTATTATGCTTGGCGTTGTCATCCTTGTTTTTGCTGCTGTGACTGAGGTCTATGTGACCCCCCTGCTGTTTTAATCATGGAAACGAAAGAGACTACGGAGACTTTGGCATTGCGGAAGGCTGAGATAGTTGCTTTTCTCAGAAAACATACGAAGCATCTTTACTGGCTTGTTTTACTTTTCATCATTCTTGTCACGTTCAACATGCGAATGCAGCCTATCAAAAACCTTCGGGACGTCACGACCAATCAATACATTCCTGCGGAGCCGGACTCATTCATCGTTTTGTATTATGCGGAGTACATCCTCGAGAATGGCCAGCTTCCTGAGAAGGATACATTACGGTATTATCCGAATGGGTTTTCCAACATGAAAGAGTTCTTTCTCCTGCCGTATTTCCTTGTCTACCTTTACAAGTTCTTGCACTTCTTTAATTCCGATGTTACGATCCAGCTCGTTGATCTTCTGTATCCACCATTGACATTTGCTGTTAGCTTATTATTTTTCTTTCTTTTTGCCAGCAAACTCTTCAACAAGCGCGTGGCGCTTCTTGCAGCGGCTTACCTTTCTGTTTCAACGTTGTACCTGTATAGAACAACTGCCGGTTTTTCCGATAAGGAAAGCTTGGCGCTGATGTTCATTTATATGTCTTTTTATTTTTTTATCATCAGCTGGAAGACAGAGCGTGCGCGATGGTCAGTGGCGGCTTCTGTTCTTGCAGGCTTGGCGACCGCTGGCGCAGGGCTTGTGTGGGGCGGCGTTCAATTCCTTTTTTTCAGCTACGGCTTGTTTGCCATCATCAATCTCCTGCTCAACAAGTTTCAGAAGAAGGATGCCTTGGCGTATGCGATCTGGTTTGGCGTTGCTTTCGGCGTTTTGCATCTTATTTTTCCAGAAAAGTTTTCCGTCGGGTTTCTGATAAGTAATGTTGCCATTGTTGACAGCACGATCGCATTTGTTGCATGCATCATCTATCTCACGCTGAGAAAACTTGCCAAGCCCTTTGTTCATTCACTTGAGGCGAAACATCGTTTTGGCGCTGTCTGTGTTGGGCTTACGTTGCTTTTTGGGCTGATCGTCGTCATGTTTACCTATGGGCCTTCTTTTGTATTAGTGCGGTTTTACGAGGTCGTTGAGAATCTCACGAGTCCATTTTCAGCCACGCGATGGGCGCGGACAGTGGCTGAGAGCAGACAGCCTTACTTGAAAGACTTAATCAACGAGGTTGGAGGATTTTATTTCCTTCTTTTTCTCGCTGGACTGCTTGCGCTGATTTACCAGTGCTTTAAGGAGGTTAAGGAGCATAAATTCAAGCTGTTCATCGTGTTTTCGTTGTTCTATCTCTCGTTGCTTTACACGAGGTATTCTTCGGAGAGCTTTTTTAATGGCGCAACGTTCATAGCCCGACTTGTTTACTTCGGCATGATGGTTTTTGTTCCCATTTTCTTTTTGATTTTGTATGTTTATTCGCGGCGCAAGAAGATTGACGTGTATGGCGAGCTTCGCCATATTGACTCCTCTGTCTTCTTCATGCTCTGCTTTACATTGATCACCATTATTGGGGCGAGGTCAGCCATACGGTTGTTCACGATGATTGCGCCAACGATTGCGATCCTCATTGCTTTTGGTTTTGACTTCTTCTACCAGAAGATTACACACTTGCATAGACAGTGGATTCGCTATGTGTATGTTGCATTGGTCTTGATTTTGTTGGTTGTGCCCAATGTCCTCATTTTTGCTGTTCCGAAATCGTCTGATCTCCGCAATCATTTTCGTCATAGCCTTCTTGAGAACTATAACTCGGGGTATCAAATTTCAAAATATTCCGGATCAAGCTACAATCAGCAGTGGCAGGTAGCGATGAAATGGGCACGCGAGAATATGCCAAAGGGCGCGGTATTTGCGCATTGGTGGGATTATGGCTACTATGTCATCTATGGTTCCCGACGAGCAACCTTGTCAGATGGAGGCAATACCGGCGGCGGGGGCTTGAATTATTTCATCGGACGATATGTGCTTACCGCGCAAAATGCCACGGAAGCTTTGGAGTATCTCAAGTCGAAAGGTGCGACTCACGTACTCATGGTTTCGGAGGAAGTCGGCAAGTATCCTGCATATTCAAGCATTGGCTCTGACCTTAGCTTTGATCGTTATTCTTACATCAACGTGTTTTCGTTAGATGCCTCTAAAACGCAGGAGACGAGAAATGCCACGCTGTACGTGTACCTTGGGGGTTCCCCGCTTGACGAGGACTTCGTGTACAACGAGGAGCTGTTCCCTGCAGGCCAGGCAGCCATAGGCGCAGTCTTGGTTCCGATGGCGCCTGTCGAGGGTGGCATGCGTATCGAGCAGCCGGAGGCAATCATTATTTACAACAACAAACAAGTCAATGTTCCTGCCGAATGCGTTGTGTCGAACAAACAGATATTCCGATTCCCTAAAAAAGGGCTGCAAGGCTGCTTCCAGATTATTCCGAGAATCACTGGCGATGGGAAGGTTGATTATATTGCGAACGCATTATACGTCTCGCGCAAAGTATCAAACACTTTGTTCGCCAATCTTTATCTTTTTGGGCAGGAGTGGGAGGGGTTCAAGATTGCGTACAGCGATGAGGGCCAGTTGCCGCTTGCGATTTATCCACAAGGCAATCTGTATGGGCCGCTGAAGATATGGGAAGTTAACCCACCGGCATCCATTCAAGAGAAAGAGATTTACAAGACGAACGCGCTGCCTGATCCAAAGCTGCAGTATTAGTCTGCCCTTGAGAATTGAAGTTGATGCGTTCTGTGGAGTTTAATGCGCAACACAATCTTTTTATATGGCGTTGCTTGATGGTTAGGCATGACGGTGCTGATTGATCCTTGGGGCTCTTTTCTTCTTGAAGATTATGAGAAGCTGATTGACGAATTTGGATTAGAAGCATTTCATCCCGAGGCCTTGCCTGGACCGAATCGGCTGATGCGACGGCTGGTGGTTTTTGCAGGGCAGGATCTTGGCTTGATTGCGAAGTGCATCAAAGAGAAGAAGCCTTACTATGCTCTATCGGGGATCATGCCTACATCTGATAGGATACATCTTGGGAACAGGATGGTTGTGGAAAACTTGCAGTACTTTCAGAAGCATGGGGCAAAGACGTACATCCTCATTGCGGACTTGGAGGCTGCCGCTGTTCGCGGTGTTTCTGTTGCAGAAGCACGGAAGCGAGCACTTGATTTTCATATTCCCGCGTATCTGGCGTTGGGGCTGGATCCGAAGAAGACGCTGTTTTATTTTCAATCTGAGAATACTGCAGTGGTGAAGATTGCTTATGAGGCTGCGAGGAAATTGACGATAAATGAATTTCGAGGTGCTTATGGGTCTGATGAACCTGGAAAAATAATGGGCGCAGTTACACAGATCGGAGACATGCTGTTTCCGCAGCTGGAGCAGCGAATGCCTGGAGTGATTCCTGTGGGCATTGACCAGGCGAATCACCTGCGATTGTGCCGAGACTATGTGCGGAAGGTGCGATTGCAGAAGTATTTCTTGCCGAGTTCCATTTACCACAAATTTACGCCTGCGTTGGATGGGGCTTTCAAGATGTCGAAATCGAATCCTGAATCGATGATCGAGCTGCCCGAAGATATTGGTTCAGTTCGCAAGAAGATCATGAAGGCAGTGAGTGGCGGACGAAAGACAGTGGGAGAGCACCGTGAGCTTGGCGCCCATGTTGAGAAAGACATGGTCTTTGAGCTGCTGAAGCAACACTTGATTGAGGACGACCGAGAATTGCAGCGGATTTACCATGATTACAAGTCCGGGAAACTCCTTTCGTCGGAGATCAAGCAGATTGCTGTTGAACGAATGGAGCGCTTCATGAAAGACTTTGAACGGAAACTGCTGCAGGCCCGGAAGCTTGTGCCAAAACTTCGATTTATCCGCTTTTCTGAAGGATAATCACGTTGCTTCTACCCTTTTTTATTTTCCTCAACTGCTGCAATTTTTGTCGAGAGTTTCTTGAAATAGACCGAGGAAGTTAATGGGTGATAGCTTTTTATCCTTGCTCTTTATGCTCTT